>JAEZUG010000035.1 GCA_023421135.1 Candidatus Cloacimonadota bacterium
TCCTTTGCGAACTGACTGTGAATGCATACGACGAACTTTGTCGGAAAGCCGTGTGCGGGAAAACCGCATGCACGGTTTGATGAGGGGGGCAGGAATAAACCCCTGCCTCTACTCTACCGTTCTATTCGGCAGCTTATTCGCGGGCGGCAGCAGCGCAGCTCTTGTCACACGTCACTTGTCACTCTCTGTTCACTGTTCACTTCCAATCAAGCAGCCAAAATCCACAAATGGTTGACAAAATGATGCCCTCTGCTAAAAATGGCGGGCGTGGGCATAACTGCATATCAGGGAAGATTATAACTAATTTGTTCGGGGCTCCCGCCTGCAAGTTTGGGACCGACCCGTTTACAGAAAAGGAGTAAAAAAATGATAACTATAACTAACGTATTTGATACAATCAGCCTGAACTTCCATATCAAGCAGGAAGATTTCAGCCTCTTTTTACACGAGCATCTGGATCGTTTTACAGACGATGTCTCCGCCATCTCCAAAGCCATAGACTACGCCTTTTCCACAGAGGAAGGCAAGGGCGGATTTGTGCTCTTAGCCTATGATGAAAAGGAACTGGTGGGCGGCTTGGTGATGACCTGCACCGGCATGGAAGAATTTGTGCCGGAGAACCTTCTGGTCTATATCGCGGTGCACAAGAGCTACCGGGGCAAAGGCATCGGCAGCATGTTGATTCAACAGGCCATAGAGACCAGCGAAGGCTCCATTGCCCTGCACGTGGAATACGATAATCCAGCCGTCCGGCTCTACGAGCGCCTGGGCTTCAAATCCAAATACCGGGAGATGCGCTGGGAAAGGGGTTCCTGATGGCAGTTCTCAAGTTCAGGTTGCGCTACATGGCGGTGGCTCAGCTCATGAATGCCGGATTCGTGGATAAAAAGATAGCAGACAACTAGATAAGCTCTTTGTCCCCAGCTCTTGGCAGGAGCATCAGAAACCCTGTAGCAAGAATTATCAAAAGATTGGTTCAGGCTGTGCTTGACAAAGCTATCAGGTTCAGGCATAGCAAATATTATCAATAAGCCAAGGCAGGACAAATGAGCAGAGAAAATCAGATCGACAAAGCCCTGGTCTTCATCGAGGAGAACTTGCGCAAGGCACTAAGTCTGGAAGAGATAGCAGACGTGGCAAACTATTCACCCTGGCACTTTCATCGTCTCTTCTATGCCGCCACCGGTTACACGATTGGAGAGTATATCCGCAAGCGTCGCCTCAGTGAAGCCTCCCGAGAGCTGATCTTTTTGGACAAACCGATCAAGCAGATAGCTGCAGACTATCAGTTTGAATCCCAGGCCGCCTTCACTCGCAGCTTCAAAGCCTATTGCGGCTGCACTCCCGGGAAGGTTCGAGACAGCCTGCGCTCTCTGACCAGCTTTGAGCCATTGAGAATAAGAACTTCAAGAGGTAAAAAAACCATGCAAACACCCAAGATCGTTCACCGCAGTCCCTCCCGCGTTTTCGGCATCTCCTGCCGCAGCACCATGAATAACAACGTCATCCCTGCCCTCTGGGACGATTTCTTCAAAGTCTGCAGCAAGATCCCCAACCCCCTGGTGGAAGAAACCGCTCTGGGAGTCTGCTACACCATTAGCGATGGACCCATGACTCCCGATACTCCCTTTGGTTATCTGGCAGGAATGGAAGTCTCTGCCAGTGAAGCTCTCCCGGAAGGGCTTGAAGAGATCACCATTCCGGAAGGGGACTATGCCGTGTTTGAACACCTCGGCTCTCTGGACACGCTGCACGATACCTACAGCGCCCTCTACGGCGAGTGGCTCCCTGCCTCCGGTTATGAACAGTCGGGAGACTTGGATTTTGAGCTCTATGGCCCTCACTTCAAGTATGGTGATCCCCAGTCCGTGATGGAGATCTGGGTGCCGGTGAAGCGGAAATAATACTTGCACTATTGAGATGCTGGCTCTATCCTCTCTATAAAGCATTGCCCAAAGTATGCCCGTATGGAGATAAATCATGCAGATAAATGATAAAGATCAAGCCCTCTACGACGCTCTTTCAGAGCAGGATAGAGCCCGCATCGAACCCATCATCAGCCTCTTTGAAGCGGAAGCTCAAGAGCCTGGAATCAGTTTCTACAACCCCGTCATATTATACCTGACCACCCGCGGTCAGATCACTCTGGGTATCTCGCCCCGCAAGAATTACATCAGCCTCTATATGGGCTCGCAGGAAAGCTTGAAAATCTTCCGCGAAGCCTTGCCCCGGCTGGGCAAGATCAAAGCAGGAGTGGGCTGTCTGCGCTTCCGCAAGCTGGAAGATTTGGATGCTGAACTGCTCAAGGAGATATTCAGGCAGATTGGTTCCAGCGAACATACCAGTAATTTTGGCTTTTAAACCGTCAGTTTAAGGATAACACATGAAGATCAGACCTGAGTTAGCTACCGATTACTATGAAGTGGAAACCCTCACCCGGGAAGCCTTTTGGAACCTCCACGTCCCTGGCTGCGACGAGCATCTGCTGGTACATCTCCTGCGGGAACACTGTATCTTTTTGCCGGAGCTGGACTTTGTGGCTCTGGCAGAGGATGATACAACGCTCACCGGCAATATCATGTATGCCAAGGCTCTCCTGCGGGATCTAAGAGGTGCAGAATATGAGGTGATCAGCTTCGGACCGGTGAGCGTTTTGCCGGACTATCAAAGCAAAGGAATCGGCTCCGCCCTGATCCGGCACAGCCTGGATTTGGCGCGTGAGCAGGGACACAAAGCCGTGCTGATCTACGGTGATCCGGCTTACTACAGCCGCTTTGGCTTCCGTCCGGGAGAAGAGCTGGGCATCAGTGGAGAAGAGGGCTACTATAATCCCGCTCTGCAGTATCTGGAGCTGGTTCCCGGCTCTTTGCCAAGAGAGGGAGCTTACTTCATTCTCGATCCGGTGTATCAGCTTGATCCCGAGGCAGTCGCTGCCTTCGATCAGCAGTTTCCCGGGCTGACCAAGGAGCACAGACCGTCTCAGGATCACTTCCTGGAGATGCTGGGGCAGTCCCGTCTCAGAGAATAGTGATCTACTGCTCCAATCCGGAAGAGATCTGCACTAAGTAAGTACCATTCAGAGTCTAACCTTCAATATTCTCACCCCTCTTTTTCACATCAGAAAGATAAAAACATTGACTAAATCCCAGAACATGATTATTCTGCTCAATAGAAGAAGAATGAATATCAAGAGGTTAAGACATGAAAGCAAACCCCAATCCGCTTCTCGTAACAGAAAACACTCACAGGCTCAAAGCCATCCCCTTTGACAAGATCAAGACCGAGCACTATCTGCCCGCCTTCGAGCAGGTATTGGCCGAGACCAAGGCCGCCATCGAAAAGCTCAAGAAGAGCAAAGCCAAGCCCACTTTTGAAAACACCATCGAAGCCATGGGCGTCGCAGAAGAACATCTGGACATGATCTCCAGCGTTTTCTTCAACCTCCTGTCCTGCGAAAGCGATGATGAATTCAAAGCTCTGGCACAGCAGATTTCTCCCATGCTCTCCCAATTCAGCAGTGAAATCTCCACCGACCCAGTGATCTTCGAGAAAGTCAAGGCTGTCTATGAGGCTGAAGTTGCCGGCAAACCTGCTCCCGAGCTGCCTGCCGACCTCACAGACGAGAAGGCTCTGCAAAAGGCTGAACGCTATAGAATTATCGAGCGCAGCTATACTGGGCTGATCCGCAATGGCGCTCTGCTTTCCGATGAAGACAAGAAGAAGCTCACCGCCATCGATATGGAGATGTCCCGCCTCAGCCTGGATTTTTCCAATCACGTGCTGGCTGCTACCAATTCCTTTATCGTGCATATCACCGATCCCAAGGAAGTGGAAGGCATCCCGGAAAGCGCTCTCAACGCTGCGGCATACACTGCCAAACAGAAGGGCAAGGACGGCGGCTGGATCTTCACTCTGCAGCCTTCCAGCCTGATGCCTGTGCTCACCTATTGCAAAAACCGCGAGCTGCGCAAGAAGCTCCAAAAAGCCTATGCCTCACGTGCTTACAAAGGCAAGTTTGACAATCAGGAGCTCATCCTCAAGATAGTGCAATTGCGCTACAAACGTGCCAAGCTCCTGGGCTTCAAAAACCACGCTGAATATGTGCTCAAAGAAAGAATGGCCGGCAGCCCCAAAGCCGTTCTCGATTTCCTGGATAAGATCTACAAAGTTGCCTACCCCGCAGCCAAAGCCGAAGTGAAAGAAACCGCTGCCTATGCCAAAGCCAAAGACGGCCTGGCCAAGCTCATGCCCTGGGATTTTGGTTACTATTCAAACAAGCTCAAAGAAGAGCGCTATGCCTATGATCCGGAGCAGCTCCGCCCCTGGTTCAAGGTCGAAAACGTGATCAAAGGCCTCTTTAAGGTCGCCAAAAAGATCTACGGCATCGATCTCAAGCGCGTGAAAGACGTTCCGGTTTATCACAAGGATGTGCAGACCTGGGAAGTGCACGATGGCGATAACTATCTCGGCCTGCTCTATCTGGATCTTTTCCCGCGGGAAACCAAGCGCGGCGGTGCCTGGATGACAACCTTCCAGGGACAGGGAATGCATTCCGATGGTATGCGCCGTCCCTTCGTCTCCATCGTTGGTTCGCTCACTCCGTCCACGGATAAGCAGCCCTCGCTCTTGCGTCTGGACGAAGCCCGCACCATCTTCCACGAATTTGGTCATGCCCTGCATGCCCTGCTTTCGGATTGCCATTACAAGGGCGTTTCAGGTGCCAGAGTGCTCTGGGACTTCGTGGAGCTTCCCTCTCAGATTATGGAAAACTGGCTGCTCGAAAAAGAAGCGCTGAAGCTCTTTGCCAAGCATTATGAGACCGGTGAGGTCCTGCCCGAGGAACTGATAGACAAGGTGTTGGCGGCAAAGAACTTCCAAGCCGGACTTGCCAATATCAACCAGTTGCGCTATGGCACTATGGATTTTGCCTGGCACAACCAGAATCCCTCCAAGATCAAAGACGTCGATGCCTTTGAGAGAGAAGTGATCGAGCCCTTCCGGCTGCTGCCGGCAGTGACGGGCACCAATATGTCCTGCTCCTTCTCCCATATCTTTGCCGGTGGCTATTCTGCCGGCTATTACTCCTACAAGTGGGCGGAAGCCTTGGAAGCCGATGCCTGGAGCTATTTCCAGGAGAAGGGAATCTTCAACCGGGAATTGGCGGATTCCTTCCGCAGAAACATCCTCGCCAGAGGCAATTCCTTCCATCCCATGATCCTCTTCACCGCCTTCCGCGGCCGCAAGCCCGATCCGGATGCCCTGCTGAAAAGAGATGGACTAGTTTAGTGACTAGCGATTAATGATTGAAGAGGCAGACCTGAGGGTTTGCCTCTTCAAGTTTATAGTGAGAAGTGAGAAGAGGGTGAGTGGAATAGTTGGGAGATAGTGTGCTATCCGTTAACAAGGACTGGGAGGATTAGGTTGTTCGTGTCCATCCTGTCCGGTAACGATGTAAACCCATATAATCAAACTCATCTGCGTTCTATTAGATGGCTTGCCCAAGCAGCGGAGCTCTTGTTACTCGTCACTTGTCACTCGTCACTTCCCCATACTTAGCACACTTTTTTCTTGACTGCCAGGGCAGGATCGCTAGATTGTCTATAACCAGTCGGCAGGCTGGGGCTAATTTTGTGTATTTTCATCTTATCGGGTTATCAAACCCAGAATCAATATTCATAAATAAGGAGTATGCTATGAACGTATGGAAACGGATCAGTATCAGCATGGTTTTCCTGGCGCTTGTCGTGTTTGCCCATGCTCAGATAGGTCTAGACTCAGTGCAGGGACGCAGCCCGGTCGTACAGGTCGTGCGCAATGTCAGCAGCGCTGTAGTTCAAATAAAGGTGGAGTCCACCGTCACGGTGCGGCAGAATAATCCTTTTCTAAACGACGATTTCTTCCGTTATTTCTTTCCCCAGCAGCCCCAGCAACAGCAAAGACCAGTCACCTCCATGGGCAGCGGGTTTATTTTTGACTTCAATGAGAGCAGCCGTGAGGCCTTTATCATGACCAATAACCACGTGGTCGAAGGTGGAGATAACCTCAAGATAACGGTTACTCTGGCCGATAAAAAGACCTATCAGGCCACGGTCGTGGGGCTGGATCCCAATACGGACGTGGCGGTGATCAAGATCACGGTCGAAGAAGATGAGCCCATCACCGTGGCTCCTCTGGGAGACTCCACTCAGTTGGAGATTGGAGATTGGGCAATAGCCATCGGTAATCCTTTTGGGGATATCGGTTTGGATAGAACCGTTACTCTAGGCGTGATCTCTGCGCTGGGACGTTCTAACCTGAATTTTGGCAACAATTCTCCCATCTATCAGGACTATATTCAAACGGATGCTGCCATTAATCCCGGCAATTCCGGCGGCCCGCTTCTCAATATCGCAGGACAGGTGATAGGCGTTAATGCCGCTATCACCAGCACTTCCGGTGGAAGTATCGGCATTGGTTTTGCCATCCCCATCAATCTTGCCAAACGAGTAGTAGACGATCTGATCGAGAGCGGAGCCGTGAGCCGCGCTTACATGGGCATCACACCGCAGGAAATCACTGCCGATCTGATGGAAGCCTTCTCGCTTTCCGAGGTCTCCGGCGTGCTGGTCACTTCCGTGGAAGAAGATTCTCCGGCGGATTCTGCCGGTCTGGAAGTGGGCGACGTGATCGTTGAACTGGGCGGAGAAAGAGTGCCCAACGTGGCCAAATTCCGCATCGCAGTAGCTGTTTCCCGGATTGGGGACGTGATCCCTGTGCGCGTGATCAGAAACAACGAAGCCCTCACTCTGAGCGTCACTCTCACCGCCTTCCCGAGCGAGACTGGCACAGCCGAGAAACCGCAGACCGATCTCAAGACCGATCATGGTATCACGGTGGAAGCCCTGGATGGGAACTATGCCCGGCAGAACAACATCACTGGTGATGCTGGCGTGGTAGTGCGCTCTGTGAGAGCCGATTCCCCTGCTGCAGTTGCCGGCATCCAACCCGGTATCATCATCCTGAGAGTGGGAAACACCCGCGTGAACAGCGTGGAGGAATTCAACACCGCCATCACTCAAGCTATAAACAACCTCAGTAATAGCCGTCGCCGTGCCATCAGCCTTCTGGTAACTGATCGCAACAAACGGCAATCCTATGTTACCCTGCGCTTTGATTGATTGCTTGTAAGTGAACAGATAGTGACGAGTCAGCTAAGCGCATAGCTGGGAGACTGCGGTTTACCTCCATTCACCATTAACTTTTCACTATTAACTTGTAGGGGCAGACACAGAGGTTTGCCCCTACACTTCCTTTCACTAGGTCTCACTGAGACGACACGCATGAGACACCCATGTGACACCCATGTGACACCCATGTAAATTCATGCGTGTCACATGGGTATGAGTTGCGTATTTTAAGGGTACTCTTTTAGTGAACAGTGAACAGATAGTGACAAGTGACAAGTGACGAGTGACAAGTCCGGTAAGCGCATAGCTGAGAGACTGCGGCTTCGCTTAGTGATTAGGGATTAGGGACTAGGGATTAGACCGTACGTGTGGAGCTGGGAAACTAAAGCCACAGTCCTGTAGGAGCAGACCTGTGTGTCTACCCGCAAGCTCCGGAGGAGC
>JAEZUG010000104.1 GCA_023421135.1 Candidatus Cloacimonadota bacterium
GGATCGTGATTTATAACCTAAGAGGGCAGGTTGTAAGAAACCTGGAGCTTGATCCCAGAGCACCAGAGAAAATAACCACCTGGGACGGCAGAGACAGCCGGAACCAGCGCTGCTCCAATGGTGTTTACATCCTTAGCATGGTTGTGGATGGCAAGAGTATAATCAGCAAGAAGGTGACACTGATCAGATAACCAGGTAAAGACAGTTGCACTTGGTGATACGCATGGTGCGCAGTAGTTTTATCTCCCTGTTCCGCGTATCGTCATTCCTGCGACCGGGGTCCTCGCCAAACCGCTTGCGGTTTGGTGGGGTGGAAGGGAGACTGTGTGAAAACACTTTTATCAGCCCGGAGGGCATTGAACATAGCCCAGGACGCAGTCCTGGGTTTTCGGTTTGCGCAATCGTAGGAACATATTAGCTCCCGCCCATACCTTTGAGCGTGAGCGCTCAAAGGTATGGGCGGGAGCTTTTTACGAAGATGTTTGTCTTTGCCGGGTTCCCAGGACTGCGTCCTAGGCTATATTCAGCGTCCTCCACATCGTTCCGGACTTCCTGTCTACTTCGGGAGTATCATATTCTTTTCACACAGTCAGTTCACAGTTCACTGTTCTTTAATAAGGCACGCATAAGAAACGCGTCTCATACGCATGAGACACGCATGAATTTAGATGGGTGTCACATGGGTGTCACATGGGTGTCTCATGCGTGTCGTATCAGTTAGAAGTTAGAAGTTAGGAGTTAGAAGCTAGAAGAGACTATTGAATAATAACCCGTTTCCAGGAATTCCGCGATAATCCGTCAGAGTACACTCATTACCACCTAATGTTCACATTATGTCATTCCTGCGAAGACAGGAATCCATGGGTACTACAACCCGTTGTTCTACATCTGGTTAACAAGTGTATGGATTCCTGCCTTCCCACCCCACCAAACCGTAAGCGGTTTGGCGAGGCCCCGGTCGCAGGAATGACGATACGAGAGCAGAGAGGTAAATCCTAATACTCGCCATGTTTTGCGGCATGTGCAACGGTCTCTAGAACTTAGGAGCTTGGGATTGTCCACTTAGTCCATCCTGTCCATCTATAGGCTCCAAAGGCTATAATTCAGGTGCAATTTAACGAGTTCACAAGGGCATGATATACAAACACTTACAAAGCCACATTTCTTAGAACTAATTCTTGACAAAAATGCGGTATCGAATTTACTGACAATTAGATAACGATGATTAGTATCATCACGCTACATAAAAGTGAATACATCCTTCGGGGTGGACTTGTAAAATTCTAGGAGACAATAGATTATGCAAGAAACAAACTACAATGCATCTAATATTAAGGTGCTGAAAGGCTTGGAAGCCGTTCGGAAGCGTCCTGCCATGTATATTGGCGGCACCAGCGAACGCGGTTTACACCACTTGGTTTATGAAGTGGTGGATAATTCTATCGACGAAGCTCTGGCAGGATACTGTGATATGATCAGAGTAACCCTGCGCAGCGATGGCTCGGTCGAAGTTGATGATAATGGACGCGGTATTCCCGTCGATATGCACAAGGATCTTGGTGTTCCTGCCGTGCAGGTGGTGCTCACTGTGCTGCATGCCGGCGGTAAGTTTGACGACAAGTCCTATAAAGTATCCGGCGGTCTGCATGGTGTGGGCGTTTCCGTGGTGAACGCTTTATCCGAATGGATGGATGTGCGGATTCACAAAGACGGCAAGCTCTATCAGATGCGCTTGGAATATGGCATCCCGGTATCTGAACTTAAAGTGCTGAGTGAGACCAATCGCCGCGGAACAGTAATAACTTTCAAACCGGATGCCGGAATCTTTGAGACTACGGAATTCAGCTTTGACTATCTTACCACCCGCCTTCGGGAATTGGCTTTCTTGAATTGCGGAGTCCGGATTGTGCTGCACGATCAGCGCACCGACCGCACTCATGACTTCAAGTATGATGGTGGTATCAACAGCTTCGTGGAGTATTTGAATCAGAACAAAAAGCCCGTCACACCACGCCCGATCTACATATCTTCTCAAAAGGAAGGGATGGATTTTGAAGTCTCGCTTCAATATAACGAAGGCTATCAGGAAAACATCTTTAGTTTTGCCAATAATATCAATACTATAGAGGGTGGAACACACCTATCCGGCTTTAAGAGTGGGCTCACCAGAGCGGTCAATGCTTATATCAAGAATGCCGATCTCTTGAAAAACGAGAAGGTCTCTCCCTCCGGAGATGATATTCGCGAAGGCATCACAGCAGTTGTCTCGGTGAAGATCACCAATCCCCAGTTTGAAGGTCAGACCAAGACAAAGCTCCAAAACTCTGATGTGGAAGGCATTGTAAACTCTGCCGTTTACGAAAAGCTGATGGTCTATTTTGAGGAGCATCCTGCTGAAGCCAAGAGCATTTGTACCAAGAGCATCATGGCTGCCCGCAGCCGTGAAGCTGCCCGGAAAGCCAGGGAGCTGACCCGCCGCAAATCTGTGTTGGAAAGCGGTTCTCTGCCGGGGAAACTGGCAGATTGCACTTTGAACGATCCGGCTCAGACCGAGCTCTTCCTGGTGGAGGGAGATTCCGCCGGTGGTAGCGCCAAACAAGGCCGCGACAGAGCCTATCAAGCGATTCTTCCGCTTTGGGGCAAGATGCTCAATACGGAGAAAGCCAGAGTGGATAAGGTGCTCAACAATGAAAAGATCCAGCCCGTGATTCTGGCTCTGGGAGCCGGTATCGGGCAGGAATTTGACTATACCAAGGCCCGTTACCACAAGGTGATCATCATGGCAGATGCAGACGTTGACGGTGCGCATATTGCCACTCTCCTGATGACTTTCTTCTTCCGCTATATGAAACCCCTGATCGAACAGGGGATGCTCTATATAGCCAAGCCTCCGTTGTTCCTGGTGCGTAAAGGCAAGCAGAAGCGCTATGTCTTCTCAGAAGCAGAACGCGATGCAGCCGTGGCAGAGCTTGGAGACAAGGGAGTCTTTATCCAGCGCTACAAAGGTCTGGGTGAAATGAATGCTGAACAGCTCTGGGAGACCACTATGGATCCTGCCAACCGCTTTATGATCTCGGTGAAAATGGACGACGTTATTGAAGCGGACAGAATGTTCACAATCCTGATGGGCGACGAAGTGGAGCCCCGCCGTGACTTCATTCAAACCAATGCCACTTACGTCCAAAATCTTGATATCTAAGGGAGAGAGTTATGTCCGATAACAATAGAATTATCAACGTACAGATAGAGGATCAACTCAAACAGGCGTATCTGGATTATTCCATGAGCGTGATCGTTGCCCGTGCCCTTCCCGATATTCGGGACGGTCTGAAACCCTCGCAAAGGCGCATCATCTTTGCTATGCACGAGCTGAATCTTTCACCCGGTGGGCACTTCAGAAAGTGTGCCAAGATCGCCGGTGATACTTCCGGTAACTACCATCCGCACGGTGAACAGGTGGTCTATCCCACCTTGGTGAGATTGGCTCAGCCTTGGATCATGCGGTATCAATTGATTGATGGCCAGGGAAACTTCGGCTCCATCGACGGTGATCCACCCGCTGCCATGCGTTACACAGAGGCACGGCTTCAGAAAGTGACCATGGAGATGCTGGATGAGCTGGACAAAGACACAGTGGAATTCAAGAGCAATTATGACGAAACTCGCAAAGAACCTACGGTTTTCCCTTCGCGTGTGCCCAATCTGCTAGTCAATGGTTCCTCTGGTATTGCCGTGGGTATGGCTACCAATATGCCTCCCCACAATATCAAAGAAATCTGCTCCGCGATGATCGCCCTGATCGACAATCCCGAGCTGCAACCTCTTGAACTGCTGAACTATATCAAAGGTCCTGATTTCCCCACTGGTGGATTCATGCTCGGTATGGACGGGATCCGGGATTACTTTGAGACCGGTCGTGGCAAGATCATCGTGCGCGGTAAAGTGGATATTGAGACCGGCCACAACGATCAGGAACTGATCATTATTCGCGAGATTCCTTATCAACTCGCCAAGACCCTCTTGATTGAGAAGATGGTGGAACTGGTGAAGGAAAAGAGAATCGAAGGCATCAGCGATATCAGAGATGAATCCGGACGCGATGGCATGCGCCTGGTGGTGCAGGTGAAACGTAACCATGATGCTCAGGTTGTCCGTAACCTTCTCTATAAATACACTCAATTGCAATCCACCTTTGGCGTGATCAATCTTTGCTTGATCGATGGTGTTCCTCAGGTCGTTCCCATGAAGGATATGATCTTGAACTTCATCAAGTTCCGCCACGAAGTAGTGCTGCGCCGCACACTCTTTGAACTGCGTAATGCTGAGGCCAGAATGCATATTTTGGAAGGTCTGCGCATAGCCCTGGATCATCTGGACGAAGTGATTGCCACGATCCGTGCTTCTCAGACCCCTCAGGAGGCCAGCGAGCAATTGCAGGCCAAGTTCGGCCTCTCCGAGATTCAGGCCAAAGCCATTCTGGATATGAGGCTGCAACGGCTTACGGGTTTGGAACGGGATAAGATTGAGCAGGAATATCAGGAACTGCTGCTGACCATCAAGCGTCTGCAAGACCTCATTGCCAGCGTGGATCTGCGCTCTGAACTGATCAAGGAAGAAACCACCGAGATCATGGAGAGGTTTGGCGATGCACGGAGAACGACTATCATAGAAGCATTTGGTACCGGATTCAATATGGAAGATCTGGTGGCTGATGAGATGGTGGTGGTGACCATCACTCACGATGGCTACGTGAAGCGCATCCCGGTCGATACTTACAAGGTGCAGGGCAGAGGCGGAAAAGGCTTGTCTGCTTCCAACCTCAAAGAGGATGACTTTATCCAATACCTCTTTGTAGCATCTACCCACAGCTATATCCTGCTTTTCACGGATCATGGACGCTGCTATTGGCTGAAGGTCTTTGAGATTCCGGAAGCCAGCCGCACGGCACGTGGCAAAGCCATAGTCAATCTGGTGCAGTTCCAGGAAAAAGAAAAGATCAAAGCCTTTGTTACTCTGCGTGAATTTGCCGAGGATCAATATATCACCATGTGTACCCGAAATGGCTTGGTGAAAAAGACCTCCCTGAAGGCCTTCTCGCGTCCCAGAAACATCGGGATCCTGGCTATCAAGCTCAATGAAGATGACGAGCTGATCGATGCCAGAATCACAGGTGGGTCGGATGATATCCTCCTGGCTACCCGGAATAGTTATTGTAACCGGTTTAACGAGAGTGATGTCCGTCCCAGTGGTCGCTTCACTATGGGTGTGAAGGGTATCGGCTTGCGGGATAAGGATTATGTGATCTCAATGACCGTGATCAAACCCGAGTATATGACGGAGAACAGTGACGAAACCGCTCCCAGCATCCTTGCTATCAGCGAAAATGGTTATGGAAAGCGTACGACGATAGATTCCTACACCGTTCACAAGCGTGGATCCAAGGGTGTTATCACTCTGAAGACCACTCTTCGTAATGGTCACCTGGCAGCATTGATGATGGTGAATGAAGGCGATGATCTGATGATCATCACTCAGGAAGGCATGATCATCCGCCAAAAGGTTGACGTCGTATCCCTGATCAGCAGAAACACTCAGGGCGTCCGCCTCATCAATCTCACAGGTGCAGATAAGGTGAGAGATATCACCTACGTGCCCAGTGAACCTGATGATGAGGAAATCGATGCCGAAGCCGAGAAGCTCCGTGCTGCAGTGCCTGCTGCGATAGTGGGTGAAGGTTATGAGCCCGGGCCGGATTTTGAGGATGAAGAGCAGGAAGTCGAAGAGCTGGAAACTGATGAACCGGATAATGAAGAGATAGATAACGAAGATGAATAGACTCTTGTGTTTGGCAGCTCTGCTCCTGATACTCAGTGCTTGTGCTGTGGCTTATTTCCAGCCCCGGACAGGTGATGGAGTGACTGCTGAAGACAGGTTTGCCATAGTGAGGACGGACAGCTTAGTAGTGGCTGTCCGTCCCCAAGCTTATCACAACTCTTCCAATAACCTGGCTCAGAGCTACTTCACGGTTTATCTGAATATTCGGAATCTTTCCAGTACTACGAAACGTATTAGCCATACTAGTTTCAGTGCTCTGGCAGGAGACCGTCAATACGATCATATCCCTCTCAACCTGATTACTGGAAGCCTCCAGGATCAGATGATGAGCGATCCATTTGAGTTTAATCCGGATCCCACCGATCAGCAGAGTCTGATCGATAGGGAAGAACAGAGGCGGGTAAATCTGCTGGAGCTGATCAATAGCTACTTCAGCTTTGGCGATCTGCTTCCCGGGGGACGCAAGGAAGGTTATCTCTTTTACAATAGAGATCTTTCCCGGGCGAAGACCTTTAGCATAGATGCTTTGGGACAAGCATTGATCTTTGATTATGGACGTCCTTAGCAGCTGCAATTGCGCAGTATTTTTACTCTTGGCGCTCAGGAAATGATTGCCAAAGGGCTCAATTCTGCTTATCATGTTTCCAGGTATTGAATTTTGGATACAAAGATCGGTGATCAAAACAAAGAAATGCCCTGATTTTGGTTGACGCGCCAAAGTGGGATAAAAAAACTGGACGCAGTCAAACAGCGAGGTTTTAATGAAAGGAAAAGTCAAGTGGTTCAATAAGAACAAGGGATACGGATTCATCATTACTGATGATAACAAAGAGTACTTTGTCCATTGGAAGTCTATAGTGACCAATTCGCCCCGAGAGTTGAAAGTTCTGGAACAGGACGAGTATGTTACTTTTGATCTGATGGATACAGATAAGGGTGTTCAAGCCATCAATATTATCAGATCTACCCAGTAATCTGTAATAACTAACTTATGTTCAAGGTGCTAGCATGATCTGCAAGCACCTTTTTCTTATATGATTTTACTTAAGGAGCCAAGATGTCTTTTCTGGTGATGAGCCGGGCTGAAATGCAGGAAAGAGGATACAATGAGCTGGATATCATCCTCATTACAGGCGATGCCTATGTGGATCATCCCAGCTTTGGAACTGCAATAATTGGGAAAGTACTGGAATCCTCAGGCTTTAAAGTTGGTGTGATATCTCAGCCGGATTGGCACAAGGACGAGGACTTTCTGGCTCTGGGACGCCCCAAACTCTTCTTTGGGATCACCGCAGGTAACATGGATTCCATGGTCAACCACTATACTGCCCAGCGTAAGATCCGTAGTGATGATGCCTATACCCCCGGAGCCGTGGCAGGTAAGCGCCCCGATCGAGCCAGCCTGATCTATACCAATACAGTCAAGAAGCTCTTCAAGGGAGTGCCGGTGGTGCTGGGCGGCATCGAGGCATCTCTGCGGAGAATCTCTCATTACGATTACTGGAGTGATACGGTAAAGAACAGCCTGCTGGCCGATACCAAAGCCGATATTCTGATCTATGGCATGGCAGAACGCAGTACTCTCGCAGTGGCCCAAGCTTTACAGGAAGGTAAAAGCATTAACGAGCTGAAGGACTTGGCCTCCACTGTGGTCTTTACCTCTGCTGATGAAGACAGATCCGGCGGGATAGTGCTTCCCTCGGCAGCAGCCTCCAAGGACAAACAGGTCTATCACGAGCTTTACAGGCTCTTCTTTGATAAGTTTCAGGATACTATCCTCTACCAAGAAAACGGTGGCAGGTGGATCAGGCACAATCCTCCCGGGAAAGCTCTGACTGAAACAGAGCTGGATAGGGTCTACGCTTTAGATTATGAGAATGCTCCCCATCCCATTTACAAGGGTGCCAGAATACCTGCCTGGGAGCAAATCCGGGATTCCATCACCACGCACCGGGGTTGCTATGGAGGCTGCAGCTTCTGTGCCATTGGCTTGCATCAGGGCAGAGCTATACAATCCCGTTCGAAGACATCTATCTTGCAGGAAGTGGGGAAGCTGTCGGCTCATAAGAAGGAGAAGAGTGGGGGATACGTCTTCCATGGTTCAATCTCCGATCTGGGCGGTCCCACAGCCAATATGTATGGTTCATATTGCAAGCTGGGTTTCCCCGATACCTGCAAAAGGCAATCTTGCCTCTTTCCCAAGATCTGTCCCAATCTGGTGGCGGATCACAAGCTGCAGCTCAAGCTCCTGGCAGAAGTGGAGAAGCTTCCCGGTGTGAAGCACATCTTTATCTCCTCCGGGATACGTTTTGATCTGGCTTCAAAAAGTCCGGAATATATCCGTGCCCTGGCTGCAAAATATACGGGAGGACGGCTGAAGCTGGCTCCGGAGCATGTCTCCAAGCCAGTTCTGGATCTGATGGGCAAGCCTGGGATAGATTCCTATGAAGATTTCTCCCGCTTGTTTATGAAGCAGGCAGCAGAGCTGGGGCTCAAACGCCAGATTATCCCCTATATAATCATCGGGCATCCCGGCACCACCAAGGCGCACGCGTTGGAGCTGGCTTCCTGGCTCAGGAAACATGGGCTGATGATTGAGCAGGTGCAGGAGTTTACTCCCACGCCTATGACGATCAGCACGACCATGTATTACACTGGGCTGGATTTCTACACGGTAAAGCCGATCTACGTTCCCAAGGGCAGAGAAATTAGGGAGCAGAAGGAGCTGGCTATGTGGTGGAAGAACGAGCCTAGAAAAGCTCAGGCAATAAAGCCGCCACCCAAAAGAAGATCATCCCGGTAGAAGACTATCAATTGACCCGGAGTGATGGAGAGCTGAGGCTCTTGAAATTCAAGTCTCACTCGTTCCTTGTCCAAGGGTTCCAGAGTAGCTGCGGCAGGCTCGTGGGCAAATCGTATCTTAGCGGTCACCTCCAGCTTCTCGATTGGTGGCTCAACCGATACCCAGTTCAGCTTCTCTGCTATCAGTGAGTCTGAATATAGCAGCTTTCCCGGACCCAAGACCAGCTCATTCTTCTCTGCATCCAATCTGATTACATAGTAAGGCTCCGGCATGCCCGCCACACCCAGGTTTTTGCGCTGTCCAATAGTGTAATGGATCAAGCCTCGGTGAGTTCCCAGTTCTCTTCCCCCAAAGTCAACAATCCTTCCCGGGACTATCTGCGAGGTTTCAAAGAGCACAGAATGATCTTCCGTCTGCAGAAAGTCCTGGCTTTCCTGTTTCTTCACCAGATACTCAAAGCCGTGAAGCCGGGCAAATGCTTTCAAATCCACCTTATGCATCTCACCCAGGGGAAAGAGAGCTTGGGCAATCTGTTCCTGAGAGAGCAGGCTGAGGAAGTAGGATTGGTCTTTGCTTTTGTCCACTCCCCTGAGTATCTGCCAGCGCTTGAGCTTCTCATCAAAGTGCTTTCTGGCATAGTGCCCCGTGGCAAAATAATCAAAGCTCAATCCCTTTGCTTTTGCAGCTTGAGGAAGCAGGCCAAACTTCAGCAGAGGATTACAGATGGAACAGGGATTGGGAGTCTTGCCCATGAGATAAGTGCTGGTGTAGAAACCCAGCACATGAGTCCTAAACTCTCCTGAGAGAGGGATAACGTGGTGTTCGATCCCAAGCTTCACCGCAGCCAGTTTGGCAGCTTCCAAGTTCTCAGCCTCTCCCGGGCCAAAACAGCCTTTCTTGGTCTGCTCAGCGATCTTGATAGAGGGATCCCAAAAGGACATAGTGAGCCCAATCACTTCAAAACCCTGTTCTTGGAGAATCAGAGCACTCATGGTGGAATCTATCCCACCGCTCATACCCAAGGCTACCCGAGTCATGAATGCACCTCGATAAAGCTTTCCAGCCTGAGTAGTGTTCTTGAATCCACAGCCTCCGGCTGATCTCCTTCCAGAGTGAGGAAGGGCAGGTCTATGTGCCTCTTGAGCAGCAGGTTATCTATCTGCATGTGACAGAAGGACTGGGTATAACTGAGCACGGCGTCGATCTTCCTGCGGGTCAGCTGGGGCTGGATGTCCTCCAGGCGGTCAAAGACGCTGTAAGGATAGGTGTATCTCAGGTATTGAGCCAGGATATCCTCTTCCAGATACGGCATAGCAAATTGTCTTTGCACTTCATTGAAGACCACCTCCACCTGCAGGCTGCGTAGAACCTTGTAAAGATCACTCAGTATAGGAGGAACACCCAGATAGGCCAGACGTAGCTTGGGCAGATAAGGCTCCCGGCTCTCAGCTTCCCGCAGGAACTCATCCAGCTCTTTCTCGAACAGCTCAGGATTACCCTGAAAATCCGATGAATTCACCAACCAGAGATGATTCTCCTTGCCGGAGACCTTCCCTTCCTTCCAAGTCAGTTCATCCAGCCAGACCAGTTTCTTACGGATCTCATCCAAGCGTTTCTTTGCCTCAAGAGTCTGCTCTCGATTAACGCCGTAATGCTCTTCCAGCCTCGATATCTCCGCATCCAGGGCTGCTGGAGACTTCTCCAGGGGAAAGGAGAAGTGATAAACCGGCAGCTTGTCTTCCTGCAAGACAGATAGCAGGGATTGGCTATTGGCGCAATCTCCCTGCACAATTCCGATCACCTCGTCCAGTTCAGCTTCCAGGGCAGCTTTGTAATTCCCCTTGATCCAGGCACAGATGGTGCGGGGAAAGCCCTTGAGCTCTGCCTGATAGACAGCTTCTGAGGCATTACCTGTGATAAAGATATTGTTCAAATCTATTGGCGTATGTCCCGCTGCATAAATCACTTCCACCGGGAAGGATGTGGTGAAGCCGATCCTCTTACTCATAAGACATCTCCAGATACTTCTCTTCCAAGCCACTCAGCTCTGCCTTGTTTCCGGCTTCCAAGCGCTCTAGTTCCTGCATTTCTTCCCGCAGCTTATAGAGCAAAGCCTGGTCTGCATAGGTTTCCGGGGCAGCAAGACGCAGATGTATGGCCTCCAGATTCTCCGCCAGAGCTTTCAATTCCTCTTCCTTCTGCTCAATCTGCTCGTGCAACTGCTTCAGATACCAAGGATTAAGCTTCTTCTTCCGGCTCCTGGTATCCACCTTCTCTGTCACAATCTCAGGATCAGTAAAAGAAGCAGTGATGACTACTGGCAATTCCTCATCCATATCCTCGATAGTAGGATAGAGCTTAGCCGGCTCAGACGGATCAATCTTATGCCTGAAGACCCAGTAGCGAGTGGCCAGCGCTTCGATAAAATAACGATCGTGCGAGACGAAGATGATGCTACCATCATAATCCTGAAGAGCTTCCAGAAGGCTGTCCGTGAGCTCGATATCCAGGTGATTGGTAGGCTCGTCCAAAATCAACAGATTGGGCTTCTTGTGGATCAACACACTCAAATAGAGCCGCGACCTCTCTCCACCCGAGAGGATGGATACCCGTTTATCCACGTCATCACCGATGAAGCCAAAGCGTGCCAGCCAACCCAACACATAACCGATCGGCTCCAGCGGAGCGAGCTTCCAGATAGTGTCCTTGACCGTGAGGCTGTTATCCAGATTGATCTGATGCTGATCGTAATAGCCGATCTCCAGATTAGCTCCCCGATACAGCAGCCCAGCCTGAGGCTCTGCCCTGCCCAGCAGCAGCTTGAGCAGAGTGGTCTTGCCACAGCCATTGGGCCCGATGATCGCCACTCTGTCCTGATAATGGGCATAGAGCTCCACTTCTCTGGCCAAAAGGAGATTGGCTATGCCAAAGCTGACATTCTCCAGCCGGTAAAGAGTGTTACTGCTGCGTGATTGCGCTCCCAGACGCAGCTTGAGCTTCGGAGCTTCGGTGGGGGAGGAGATGCGCTCCACCTTTTCCAGTTGTTTGAGCCTGCTTTTGGCCTGATTGGTCTTCTGTCCCGCCATATTACGGGCGATAAAATCTTCAGTTTCGGCAATCCACTTGGCCTGCTCTTTGGCTGCCTTTTCCTGAGCCAGGCGGGCAATCATATCGGCTTCTTTGAAGCTGCTGTAGTTACCCTTGGTGATGCTCAGAGATCCACCTCGCAGAGAGTAGATACTGCGCACGGTGTTATCCAGAAACCGGCGATCGTGCGAGACCACCAGAAACGGCTGATCCAGCTTGGAAAGATAAGTCTCCAGCCAGTTGATCATAGCAATATCCAGATGATTGGTAGGCTCGTCCAGGATCAGGAGGTCAAAGGGAGAGAGCAGGATAGCTGCCAGACAAATCCGGGTTTGCTCACCACCGCTAAACTCACCTATCTTCTTATTCCATAGTGGGGGAGGGAATTTGAGAGATTCCAGCACGTATTTCACCTGATTCTCAAAGTCATAAGCTCCTGTGCTGTGGTAGCTTTCCACAGCCTGCTCCAGCTTTTCCTCCACCGCTCTGTCAAAGGACTTTCTCAGGCTTTCAGAGAGCACCTGAATCTGGTGATTGAGCTGCTCAAAGTCCGGCCGGGAGCTACGAATGTAATCCAGCATCACCAGATTGGGATCAAGCTGCAGGTTCTGAGGCAGATATGCCACCCGGCATTTCTTGGCGCGCAGCACCTTACCCTCGCTCGGCTGGAGGGTTCCCAGCATAATCTTGATCAAAGTGGATTTACCGGATCCATTGGACCCGATAAGCCCGATCCGGCTATTATGCTCTATGGTGCAGGATACATTTCTCAATACATAATGAGAAGAGAATTCCTGGCTGATCTCGATGGCTTGAATTAGGCTCATGTTTTGGCTTAAATCTCCTTATGGTGACAGTTTGAAGGGCTGCTTTTGCTGTCAATCAAAAACGAAAGCTTGACAAAGCAGCCCAATTTAAGGGATAAAACCCCAAGCCTGAACTTGAAGAGGAACGATGAATATAAAGCTATACCTAGTCCTGATGCTCTCCCTACTACTGCTTTTTTCTTGCACCACCAGCTCCGGAGCTGAAGCAGCAGAGCGCTATGTGGTGCTCTCGCCGGAAGTGGCGGAACTGCTCTGTTCTCTGGGCATGGAAGACCGCATCATAGGTGTGACCAAGGAATGCAGCTACCCACCCATCCTGGCCACCAAGGAGATTGTGGGAGATTTTGGAGCCCTGAACAAGGAAAAGATCATCCAGCTTCAACCCGGGATCATCTTCAGTTCTGCTCTGGAACAGGAAGCTATCTCTGCCGAATTCACCAAGCTGGGCTTCCGTGTGGAGTCCTTTTACCCCACCAGCCTGACGGAACTCTATGCTGGCATTGCGCGCCTGGGAGAGATCACTGGAACACAAAGCCGGGCAAGCGCTCTCACGGACAGCCTGAAGCAAAACCTGGAAGCTGTGAGGCAAGAGGCCAGCGGCAAACGCCGTCCCAAGATATTCCTGGAAATCTACCGCGATCCTCTAATGAGCGTTTCCGATCAATCCTTCGTCGGTGCCTTGATTGAATTGGCAGGAGGGGACAACGTCTTTGACAGCCTGGAACGGGATTACTCCAGAGTTGACCCGGAAAAAGTGATTGAGGCAGCTCCGGATATCATGATCTGCTATTCTCAGGACAGCCTGCAGTCCATCCTCAGCCGCAAAGGCTGGCAGGATATACCCGCACTGAAGAGTGGACGCATTTACTTTGAAGCCGATATCAATCCGGATTGGATTCAGCGCGCCGGTCCCAGAATTGTGGAGGGTGCCAGACGCCTGCGCGAACTTTGCGACCAATGGGAACAGAAGCCATGAAGAAAGCCTTCCCCTTCACTCTTCTGCTCATCTCAGCCGGGCTGATCTGCCTCTATATGCTGATCGGTTCTCCGGGATCCGGCATCATGTGGCAACTGCGGTTTCCCCGCCTTATCCTTACCCTATATACCGGCATGGCGTTAGCCGGGATTGGCTCTATCTATCAGCTAATGCTGGCAAATCCCCTGGCAGAGCCATATATCCTGGGCATCTCCTCCGGTGCGGCCTTTGGAGCGATCCTCTTCGGCGTGCTGGGTTTGGTGATTCTGATGCCATTGGGAGGCTTTCTCGGAGCAGGTCTCACTCTGATATTGGTTTGGTCTCTGGCTCAGAAGCATGGCAGCTTTGATCGTAGCAGACTGCTAATTGCGGGGATCATTGCCGGGATGTTCTTCTCGTCTGCTATCTCACTGGTGATGTATATCTTCCGTCAGGATACCCTGATCATCCTGGGTGTGCTGATGGGGAATCTGGGGCGGATTTTCAGCCATAATGAATGGCTGCTCTTCCAGATTCTGGCGGGCTTGTCTCTGCTGCTTTTAGCCCGGCTCTACTTCCGCAGTCGCAGCCTGGATATCGTGAGTGGGGGAGATCTCTATGCCGGAAGCGTGGGCATCAATACTTCCAAACTCAGGCTGGAAATCTTTGTCCTCAGTTCTATCATCGTGGGAATCAGTGTTTCCTATGCCGGGATCATTGGCTTCATAGGCCTGATCATTCCCCACGTGGTGAGATTCTTCATTCCCTCCGGACAGAAGAAGATCTATCTCTATTCCATGTGGGTGGGTGCGGTTTTCCTGCTGCTGGCAGATCTGATAGCCAAGAACATTGCCGTTATCGAGCTCCCCGTGGGCGTGATCACCGCTGCCATTGGTTGTCCCTTCTTCATCTGGCAGATGCGCAAGGCGTAAAAAAAGGGGCAGCCGTAGCTACCCCTCTCGTTTTAAGTCTATTAATCAGAAACCAAACCAGGGACCGATGGAAATACTAAGTCCGCCAAAGTCTGTATTGGGTGAGGCGCTAACGTCGTAAGTATCACCGGCACCGGTCTCAGCAGTCCAGCCTTCTTCAGGAGCATATCCGTAAGTATAGGCCACTTCTCCTCTGAGTGCGAACCAGGGCAGGAGTTTCCACAGAAGCTCTGCCCGGGGTTGAACCACTAGGAAGCTTCTATTGAGGCGCACGTAGCTATTGGAAGAATTCAACATGGTACCATTGATGTCTCCCCAGTTATAGGAGCCATTGGTGCGGGCCAGCTCAAGATTATGTTCTCCTGCTCCCAGCATGGTTCCAAGGGAGCCAATCACATTGCCGTAGATCGGGAAGCGTTTTTCGAGGGTAACTCCACCCATGCTCATGGAATAGCGCATATTGGTGTGGAACCCGGCAAAAGCAGGATCGGTATCAGCTTTTTTGCGTTCAACTGTGTAACCCATTCCCATTCCACCAATGAAGAAGCCTTTACCAACGTTGCCCTTTCCGGCTCCGCCTTGCATGATGATGCCATCTTCCGGCAGGGCTTTGAAGCCCAGCGGAACGATGATACCGTTCACATCTGCGGGATCATTGAACTGGAAGGCAGGGATCCAGGAGCCGCCACCAAAGCCAACATTATGGCCCCGAGTGGGTGTGATCTGCACTTCCTGGGTGACAGCGGGACGGGTTCCAGCCACTACTGCAATCTCGATCGGGGCTTCTGCTCTCCAAATCGAGAAATTGACGCTTTGATTTGCCATTACATTGGCCACGAGCTGCATAAAGGTATCCCGGTCATTGGCCTGGGCTCCATCCACACTCATGATGATATCATCGGCCTCGATTCCATATTCCTCGGCTGGGGAATCTTCCACAACGCCGCTGACGAGAACTCCAAACATGTAGGGATAACCCAGTTCGTTGGCTGTATCTTCATCGAGATCAGCCAGATAAACTCCAAAATAGCCGTTTGCAGGGACAGAGGTGATGGCCATAGGCTGGGCCATCAGGCCTATCGAAAAGGCCAATATCAGTAATATACTAAACAGTGTTTTCTTCATACAAGTCTCCAGTATTTATTTTGCAGACATTCTACTTCAGTGCTTGGCTTTTGTCAACCTGTTTCTCCGCTTATTGGAGTTTTGGAAGTGTATTTTATTCCACTAGCTCTCTTCTTGGAAGTGACGAGTAACCAGTAACAAGTGACAAGTGACTAGAGTGGAAGCGACAATAGTGGAAGCGACATCTTGTCGCTTTTTGGGGAGTGACGAGTAACCAGTAACCAGTGACAAGAGAGAGAACAATGAACATTGAACAGAACTGCGTAGCTGTCGCGCCCAATATTGGTCTGCCAATTCACCCCAAAGCCTCACTTCGTTCCACTTCGGGGACCCCGAAATCTCCGAATTGGCAGAGACAGCGGAGCTGCCTACAAGAGAGCTCTCCGAGCTCTGCAGCAAAAAGGAGTTTGCCACACCAAAACTAACGCAACCTGCCACTCCAACACCCCACTGCCACACACTTCCCCCTTTCTCCCTCCTTTGCTTCTTTAGCGATGCCTTAACGTAGCCTTAGCGATCCTTTAGCGAAAATTAGGGAAAGGTTTATCCTATGGTTAGTTAAAGGTAATCTGTCAAACGAGGGAGCTATCTTGATAAGACCGTTGCATATACCATAAACATGGCGCGTCTTAGGTTTCTTCTCCATGCTCCGCGCATCGTCATGCCTGCGACCGGAGCCTCTACAACCCGCTTGCGGTTTGATGGGGTGAAAAGGCTGGCATCCAGTACCACTCCCCTAAATGATCTATCAAACAGTGTATAGTGTGAATTGTGGACAATAGTAGGGGACAACTAAAAAATCAGATAGAGCTTGACAGCCGTGATCGGGCTTAAGACAATGTCCTGCATGGAAAATGCGATCAAACTGACTTAGGGAGAAACATATGGACAAAGAGATAGTGAAAGCCGATCCGGCACTCCGAAAGAAGATGATAGGTGCGATCATCATCCTGGCTTTGGGAGGATTACTCATACTCTGGATACTCTTGCCCATGATCAGGGACTTGGCGACTACCGGTGATCCCGCTGCCTTCATTCGGCTGATACGCTTCCTGATTCCGGCATTGCTGATTGTGCCGATCAGTCTTGCCCTCTGGATGATCAGGCTGGCGCGGAAGATAATCTCGGAAGAGTGTTTTCCGCTCATGAATCAAAAGGTGATCAGGGATACCATCAGAGTGACCGGAAAAGCTGCCAGGATCAAAGGATACGCGCTAGTCTTTCTTTCGGTTGCCCTGATTCTCACCTCTGCCCTGGCTTTCCTCTTCTCCATCCGGCTCTTTGATTCGTTCGTATAGCGTCGCTAGCCCCACACAGCTTTGTGACTGGAATGGCTTTTGCATGCTTATGGGATGCTGCTTTGTGTGAACCACGACAGAACTACGAGAATTCAACAGATAAAAGGATAGATCAATGAAAAGATTAAGCTTAGCTATACTGGCCTTGTTGGCGTTTTGTGCGCTCATGGCTCTGGATGTGGTGGCAGTAGAGAGCTCCGCTCTCCGTAGTTCCAGACAATCAGATAGCCTCTACCGGATAGCCAAATCCCTCTCTGCAGAGGGGATAGAGGTATATTATTACAATGAGACCGGGTTCGTGCTGGGTCTATCCGGTTCTGCCCAGGAAAGGCTGCTTGCTGCACCACTCCAAAGAATTGCTCTTTCTGGAGCAAACAAGCTTTATCTGATTACCAAGCTTCCCGATCTGGCAATCCCTGCAGACTTGGACATTGTTCAGGATTTGGGAGAGGCAGTATTAATCCGGAGCAGTTTGAGCGATGTCCAGCTTAGGGAGCAGATCCTGCATCCCTTCGTTGAGCTGGAGTTGCAGCCGATGCGTTTCCCGGAAGAGCGGGATCTGCAGAGCTCCCTCCGGGACGAGACAATGCGATCTATCACGGAGCTTACTCAAGCGGTCAATCAGGATACGATCATGAGTTATATCCAAAGATTACAAGATTTTAGCACCCGTTACGCTCTGGCGGATAACCGGCTGGTGGTGGCTTCCTGGATTAGGGATCAATTCCTGCGCTATGGGATTAGCAATGCTCATCTGCAGCAGTTCAATTGGAACAACACCGATCAATATAACGTTGTGGCAACCATTCCCGGTAGCATTAGTCCGGATGAGTACATTGTTGTGGGCGGGCATCACGATTCCATCACTGGAACCACACCTTACAACCTGGCTCCCGGAGCGGACGATAACGCGAGCGGTGCTGTGGCAGCCCTGGAAATGGCTCGTGTGATGATGCTTACTGGCTATCAACCCAAGTGCAGCATCCGGTTTGTGACCTTTGCCGCCGAAGAATTTGGGCTCTGGGGATCTAAGTTTCATGCGCAGACTGCCTTCGGTGCAAATGAGAACATTCGCTTGATGATCAATCATGACATGCTGGCCAATAGCAACGAGAATCCTTCCAATTGGCGGGTTCGGCTGATGCCTTATGATGGTTTTTGGAATGAATCTGCTTTTGCTGCCCAGATGACCAGCGATTACACCAGCCTGAATCCTGTTTATGGCAGCACGAATAGCTCTTCCAGCGACAGCCATCCTTTCTGGCAATTGGGCTACCCCGTGATCTATTTCTTCGAATATGATTTCTGTCCCTGGTATCACAGCGATCTGGATATTGTGGCAAATATCAATCCGGCTTATTGCACGGAAGTGATCAAAGCCTCGGTAGCCAGCGCTGCCGGAGTGGCGCAAATGCCGGCGTCACCTCCTTATCTACAGGTGCAAGACTCTGGAACGGGATCCAGTCTGCTGGCTAGCTGGGGAAGCCCTGCAGATCCTGATGTGGTGGGCTACAACGTCTATTATGGTGCGAATGGTTCTGGTCTCACAGGGCCGGTATTTGTGCAAGGTAACAGCCTGGAGATTAACTCCCTAAGCGAGGGAATTGAGTATCAGGTCAGAGTGGCTTCTGTGGATGCAAACCAGAATGAGAGCTACAGATTGAGCGCTTTGGGAACTCCCCGGTCTATACCGGTTGTACCTCAGAACTTTGCTGAAACTCCCATAGCCGATGGGATAGTCATCAGTTGGGAACCCAATACGGAGCTGGACTTGGCGGGCTATGTGCTCTATCGCAGTCTGGATCCAGATACTGCCGGTGCTGCGATCCATCAGGGCCTGCTAACGGCCACATCCTACACGGATACAAACGTGGATGGAGCTACCGGATACTACTATTACACGCTTCGGGCTGTCGATACTTCTGCCCAGTTTTCTGCCTATACAGAAAGCATCTCCAGCCGTCCCATCACTTTGGATCAGGGGATTCTGATCGTGGATGAGACGAAGAATCTCTCCGGAACCAATATGTTCCAGCTCACAGATTTGCAGGCAGATTCCTTCTACTCCAATCTGATGCAGGATTACAGGATCAGCCATTGGGATACTGAGGCGGAGACGGACTTCCTGCGCCTGGCGGATCTGGGGATCTATTCCTCCATCCTCTGGCATGGTAACGACATCAGCGATATGGATCATCCCTATATTGTTCGCGAAGCCCTGAAGAGCTATCTGGATGCGGGAGGTAACATACTATTCTCTGTGATGGTGCCCTCTCAGGCTTTTGAGCTGAGTTCCACCTATCCCGCTACCTTCAATGGCAGTACTTTTATCAACCAATATCTGGGGATCTCAGGTGTGAGCTATAATAACAATGCCCGCTTCAACGGTGCAATATCTGCTGCTGCTGGGATGCCAAATCTGCCTATTGATGCCAACAAAGTACCTTCCACGTGGTCTGGTCACATCTTCCGGGTGGAGGGTATGACTGCCCCTGGTGAGATCTTATACAATTATGGTTCTGCCTATGCTGATGGCACAAATCAGGGATCCCTGAACGGCATGGCTGTGGGTGTGATGAAGACGCGTGGAAACAGCAAGGCAATCACGCTCAGCTTCCCTCTGTTTTATGTGGAGGATGCTCCCGCCCGAGAGTTTATCAATCAAGTGTTTGCTGGGTTCTTCGGCGAACCAGTGAGTAACGATGATCTCACTTCCAATCCCGGACCGGGACTTCTGCTTGGCTCTGCCTACCCAAATCCCTTTAGCCGGGAAACCAGCTTCCGGGTAAGCAGCGATCTGCCCGCAGCACCTCTTAGAGTCGAGATCTATAATCTCAGAGGTCAGAAAGTAAAGACTTTGTTCAATGGACCTCAGAGCACCAGAGCATCAGATTTCACCTGGGATGGACGCGATGATCAAGCTCGAAACTGTTCCTCAGGGATTTATTTCCTCAAGGTCAGCCAGGGCGGTCAGCAGAGAATTGGAAAGCTTCTTCTCTGTAAATAGCCCTGCCTTTCTCGTCTCTGGTCTATTGCTCAAAGGCTTCCTCTGCGGAACTAGTCCTTGACAAATGGATAAGAAGAGAGAACAAGTGAAACCAGTTGGATTTATGCCGAAGAGCCGGATGAGATTATCCCCCTGGGGGGAGGTCTCAGGAGATGCTCTGAGGATTGAGTGCACCACACATACAAAGGAGTATCTGATGAAGAAACTTATTCTGGCTATCTTGGTAATCGTTGTCCTGTTGGCGGTCTCAGCTTGCGGGAAGAAACCGGAGACCACAGCCCGTGCCTTCCTGGATGCAGTCGCAAAGCACGATTTTGCTGCAGCCAAGCAGCTCGCAACCGAAGATTCTCAAGCCTTACTCAGCATGGCGGAGAGCTTTGTAAACGAGATGGGTGACCAACAGAAGACGGAAATGCAAGAGATGGAATATGCCATCACCAAGACCGAAGTCGATGGAGACAAGGCAATTGTCACTTTTGAGCAGTGGGAGGTTTCCAAGCCCGCCGAGAAGAAGACCAATACCATCAATCTGGTGAAGGTCGATGGGGATTGGAAAGTCAAGGTCGAAAAAGGAAATGCAGGGAAGTAAGCTCTGTTTTGTTTTAATAGGACTCATAGTCCTGCTGATTGGAAGCTCCGCTGTTGCAAACGGAGCTTCTGCTTTATCCGGGGCTGAGCCCGCCAGGGCAAATCCCGACTTGTTGGATTTCAGCAAGCTGGAGGCCGGAGACATCCTTCTGCGAAAAGGTCGAAGCTACGTCTCAGAGCTGATCAGTATGGGCTTTGGCTCGGAGGTCTCTCATTGTGGTCTTATCCTGCAAGACAGGGGAGAGTGGAAGGTCTTGCACATCATCTCAGGGCAGATCTCGGAGCACAATAGCATCCGGTTGGATCCAATAGAGAGTTTCATTCAGGAAGCTCAGCCGGGCTCTGTTTATCAGCTGAAGCCGGTTCAGAGGCCGTCTGTCGGGGCAATTGAGCAGGAAAGCCGTTCTCTGCTGCTAGCCCGGCCCAGCTTTGATCATCAATTTGATCTCTCGGACGAGAGCGAGCTCTACTGCTCTGAGTTGGTACGGCTGATCTATCTCAAATCCGGCAGTCCCGATCTATTCCACTACAAGACTATCGGAGGCAAGAGGCTGATCGATATGGATAGCTTCTTCGATAGTAAGTTCTTTCAGCTCAGCCAAGCGCTCTGATTCAATTCTCCACCAATCCTCCATCCAGTGTTTCCTCTTCACTGGTAATTTCTTTCCACAAGTGCTGCGCAAAGAACCCCGATTATCACTTGACAATAATGGGAATGTTGCGAGCATTGCTGGATAAAGATAAGTGCTGTGTTCGACCCTTTGTGTGTTGTTGAGTATTCACAAGTGTACCGGGTTCAGACCAAAATTGACGACAGGAGAGATTGATGATTGATAAACACTTGGAAAGCGAGTATTACAACAATCTTCATGCAGCGATAAACCATCCTCAGACCTTCTTATCCGGCTTCAAGCTCACCCGAAAGAAGCAGAACCTCATGCCAGCCAACTATTGGAATCTTCTCTATGCCAAGACCCTGATAAGACCGTTGCACATGCCGTAATACATGACGCGCATTAGGTTTTATCTCCCTGCTCAGCGTATCGTCATTCCTGCGAAGGCAGGAATCCATAAACTTGTCATACTATTGTTGTACAAATGGTTGAAATGCCTATGGATTCCTGCGAAGGAGACTGTGTGAAAACTCATTCTGAGTCCCATCGGGACGATATTTTAGATAGCTCCCAAATCCCTGAAGCATGCCGATAGAGTCCCTTCGGGACGACATTTCAGATGAAGTTAATTGTCTGTCCTATAGTGCATTATTTATCTATAATGCCGTCCCGATGGGACTCAGTGGTTTATCGCAATAAT
>JAEZUG010000097.1 GCA_023421135.1 Candidatus Cloacimonadota bacterium
CTGTGGTTTCCATACTCTAGAGATTCGTTCAGGAGTTCTTTAACCTTTTGGCCTCTGATGTTGTAAATTACAAGACTGACTGACGCAGTCTTTGGTACAGAGAAGTTAATAGTAGTTGAGGGATTAAACGGGTTTGGGTAGTTTGAATTCAGAGACAGCACTGACGGCACCTGTTGGTCGTTAGTTCTAAGGGTTAAAACACGAAAGCCATACTGTTCAGGCTCAATTGATGGTGTATTTACGCTGTAATTCCCGGGGCGAACGGTAGCTGGACTTACTGATACTGCCCCTTTGCTTTCTGAGTACAGCATGAAGCTCAGAGGCCCACCACCTTCTTCCTCAGGGGTCGAATAGGCAAGTATTTGAATGGGATAAGCTTCATTTACTCTGGCTCCGATACACACATCATCTTGAAATACACCGATTTCTTTGAAATCAGGATCGCCATCAATAGATTCTATCATAAGCGTTTCATACTCCGGCTTATCTTCAAAAGTGAAGTATGTAGGTTTGCTAGGTACGGTTGAATCTGGAGGCGTTGTTGGGTTGTTCCAAACAAACGAGCAATCCCTTGTGGTCATCCTTAAGAATTAGCTTTGGTAAACACCCTATGTAAGGCTGTATCGTATTGATCATTCAGGACAGAATAAACATAATATGCAAGATCATTTCTTGTTAAGCAAGATATTGTCTATTTATCCGTCTTTGATGCTCCACGAAAGACAAGGGGGCAAGCATCAACTGATTTTACGAATCAATCCTGATCTATTCATGGTCTCCGAGAATCTTTATGACCCTGAATCCACTTTGTGCATACTGATAACAATCCTATACAATTGTCAAGCAATAGTCTTGCGTAGAAAGGCCTTCTTTCTTTATCACTGTCTCTTGTTATCAACATCATCCAACCAGGAACCCTGACTGTAAAAAAAGGCTCGCCCTCGGGCGAGCCTTATATAGAGTTGTAATTGCTATTTACTCATTGGGACTCATTACCCGGAATTCCACGCGTCTATTGCGAATTTTGCCCGCAAGAGTGCTATTTGAAACCATGGGACGGGTGAGCCCATAACCGACTGATCTCAGGCGGGAGCGTTCCACTCCTTTGGAGACCAGGTAGTTCACGACGGAGGCGGCTCTGCGCTCGGAAAGGCCCAGATTGTATCTGGCAGTGCCGATATTGCAGGTGTGCCCGGAGATCTCTACCCGGATATCAGGATTATTGAGCAAGGTGATCACGGAGTTGTTCAGGATTTCCAGAGAGGCTTCGGTGAGCTCAGCACTATCGAAATTAAACTGGACATTCTCCAGGATGAATACTCTTTCCCGTTCCAGAGGCTGAAGCACGATGTTGAGCGTGTTGCCATCGGTTTCGGGATTGTAGCTGCCAGTGTAGATCATATAGTCTTCCTCGGAAACCACTACATTGTAGGTGGGACCAAGGGGAAGATCCAGAGTATAGGCACCGTTCTCGTCTGTATTGACGGTGAATCTTTGGTTTTGACCATCGATAACCGCTTCAAAGACGATCTGGGTCTGCACGGGATCTCCGGCTTCATTGACCACGCGGCCTGTGACGGTCACTTCTTCAGAGCGTTGCACTGGTTCTTCGTCACCAAAATCGACAGAGATCACATCTCCGGTATCCGGGTCACGAGTCAGATAGCTCTGGGGATCATGGTATTCCAGGCTGATGGCAATGAACTTCTCAAAGCTTGCAGCCTTGCGATCCGTGCTGATGAAGCCCTGGTTTGAATTTGGCACGCGGGAGAAGAATCTATCGTCCCGGATGGAATTGGCGGGAATGCCCAGATTCTCCGGGATAGACCAATCCTGCCAGCTATCTCCAATCTTTACAGACTTGTAGAGGTCATAGCCTCCCAAGCCGGGAAGAGCATCAGAGGCATAGATCAGGGTGCGGCCATCAAACTCCATATAGGGTGTTTGCTCGTTTCCGGAAGTGTTGATCATGGGACCCAGATTTTGAGGGACAGACCAGAGGCCATTTTGGTATTCGCTCACCCAGATGTCCATATTACCCTGTCCACCTTCACGAGAGCTGGCAAATAAGAGCCAATTGTCCTGGAAGATCATGGGATGGGTATCGACCTGAGGAGAATTGACCACCGTCAGGTTTTGCGGAGCAGACCAGCGGCCATTTTGTTTGGTGCTGATATAGATGTCTCCATCGATCTTGCTGCGTTCATAGTTTCCAAAGAGATAGGCAGTATTGCCATCGGACGAGAAGGAACCAATAGCTTCGTTCTTATCCGTATTCCAGGCACTGATCAGTTCGGGTCTTCCCCATCCGGAGGCAAATCTTTCTATGCGCCAGATATTCTCTTTTTCACGGCTTGCTGGCCTCAGCGAAGTGAAGTAGGCATAGTTGCCGTCCGGACTCATTACAGCCCCGTAATCGGAATTTCTGCTATATACATAGCGAGGCATATCGGAATACTCAAAGCGCTCGAAAATTTTGGTTTGGCGATCGAGAATATTCAGCAGGCTTTGGACGTCTGCCCGGTGAGTTTCCTCACCCGATGCCATGTAGCCATTTAACCAGCGTCTGGCATTTGTACTATCGTGAACTGTGATGTAGAGCTTGCCCAGCCAGTAGTGATAGAGCGGCACAGAACCATCTGCAGAGCGGTCGGCCTGGAGATATTGATTGATGGCTTCCCGGTACATACCGCGCTGATAGTACTCCATGGCCTCGGTAGCATAACGTTCACCCTGCAGGCCGATGGCAAAAGCTGATACCGACAGCCCCAGAAACAGGGCTGTCAGCAACAGAATAATATGATGTCTCATAATCATAACCGGCTCCCTTAGAACTTAAGGATCAGCGAAATGATATGATCGTCGTTGAAGATATCGTGATTACCGAATCTGTAGGCATAGTCAAGCTGAACACTGCGGAATCTGAGCCCGGTGCCCAGGGTGAATCTGCCTTCGTTGAAACCAACCCGCAGGCCGGTTTGGGAATTGGTCAGGATGTCATCCCAGGAGCTGCGTTCGGTCATATTGACCACGGAGACCTGAGAATCCGCTTCAGGATCACGGCCGATGGGAGTCCAGTATTCAGCACCAAAATTCAGCTTGGGACTTTCGGCACTTTCGAGGCTCAGATCAGCGGCAATGGTCACGCCCATGAAGGGATGGCCGGCAACGCCCAGAGCCAATTGGGTAGGGATGGTGTCTTCTCCCAGCTTACCGATCAGATCGCGAACCATGAGACCGGCTTGGAAATACTGGTTCAAGTCGTACTTGGCTCCCAGATCCAGACCAAAGCCCACTTCAGTATCATCCTCCACGCTGGAAAGATAGAGCTTGGGAGTTCCACCAAAGCTCAGTCTTTTGTAGCGATTGGCGTAGCTGATGGCGATGTTGTGTTCCTGATTGCCAAAGAAGCCGGTGGGTTGATCCAAGTCGTTGAAGCCTTCGATGTCTTCCACTCCGGCATTGACCCAATTCAGAGCCAGCACGCCGAAACCGAAGCGCTTGCCGATGGCGGCATACTTGTAGGTGCGGTCGTAGCCCATGGAAAGGTTGTACATGGAGCTGAACTCGATGTCTTTCATTTCCATCAGGCCGGCGGGATTCCAGTAGGCAGCGGTGATATCTTTGGTGATGGCGGTTCCGGCTTCACCCATGCCGATCACCCGCGCACCTATACCCATACGGATATAGGCGGCGGCTGAATTGTTTATATCTGCTGCGAAAAGCGAGAGGCTTCCCAATATGAGGCAGAGTAGCAGCAGGCTGGTTTTGAGGTTCATTATCTTCTTCATCTTATCCTCCTTATTGGACAGCGATCTTCAGGACTCTTTCGCTGCGGTTAGCTCCATCGATTGCCACAATTCTGGCAAAGTAGGCTCCACGAGCGACCTTGGTTCCGCTGGAATTCTTCAAATCCCACAGGATGTCTATCTGGTTCGTATTGGTAGTGGGAACCGTGAGGGTGCGGATCTGTTTTCCGGCGAAGTCGTAGATCGTCACAGATACCTGAACGTTGTCGTTGCGGCTCAAGACAAGCCGGATGGTTGTGCTGGTCACGGCAGGATTCGGGAAGGCGTGACTATTGTCACTGATCTGCAAGTCTCCAGCCTGATACTCAATTGAGGTGGTCTGGCTGGGTAAGCTTTCTTCACCGTTGTAAACTGCTGTAACGCGGTAGGTATAGGTGGTATTGACCTGGATCACGTAGTCATCGTAGTAGTAGAAACCACCATCGAAGGTATTGATCAGGTTACCATTATTAAGCGGTGTGAACCCTGCATCTCCGGTTGCCTGACGATAGAGCTTGAAGCCATCGAGGTTTCTGGAAGGCAGAGGTGAATTCCACAGCACCCGGATGTATCCGCTGTAGGAATAGGCACGGACGCTGATTGGCACTCTGAGCACAGAATAGGTCTGGCTGGTGATGGCGCTGGAAACCCAATCTGTCTTGAAGGCTTTGGCTTTGATCTCCAGGCTCTGGCTCTGATAAGGAATGTTGATCGGAGTAGTGTAGAGCGCGGAACTAGCTATCGGATCCGTTCCATCCAGGGTATAGCGAATCTCGGCTCCCTCTGTGGCGCTGGTCAGTTCCAGATCAAAGGTTTCTGCATAGAGCCCGCCAGCTTGCATAAAGACGGGTTCTGCCACGGTGCCGGTGATGTTGTAAACAGCAGTCACTGTGGGGCTGGGAATCCAATCTGTCATGAATCCTTTCAGCTTCACTGTGGTAACCGTGTTTCCGGTGAGTTGGAAGGGACTCTGGTAAGCAGGAGAGGTGAGCGTGGGCTCGGTGCCATCCAGGGTGTAGCGAATATCTGCTGCCTGCGGAAGAACCGGTGCTGCAATGACAATGGTCTGAGCAGTGGTATAGGTTCCGGGAGCAGGACTGATGGCAGGAGTGTTCAATGCCACTTGGCCAGTGATATTGTAGATCGCAGAGATCGTGGGGCTGGGAATCCAGTTGGCCAAGTATGCTTTGGCCCTGATTTCGAATCCCTGGGTATTAAGCGGGACATCAATCGGAGCGCTGTATATCGGGGAGGTGGCATTGGGTTCCGTTCCATCTATGGTATAGCGAATCTCATCCGGAGTGGGATAGATCTGGGCAATGATACTCACACTCTGTGCAGTAGTATAAGTTCCGGCAGGAGGATCAAACAGATCTCCGACGATGGATACTCTGCCTGTGATAACGTAGGTAGCAGAGTAGGTTTCCGATGGTATCCAACCGGTGGCAAAGACCTTCACCTTCACGGTCGTCGTGTTGTCTCCCATCAGCGGAATTGCTGCTGAGTATTCAGGCGAGGTGACAGTGGGTTCTGAGCCATCTATGGAGTATCTCAGAGTAGCTCCGGCTGGTGTGGTTGCAGTATTGATCGATACCGAGATCGGAGTCGTGTAGAGACCAGCTCCAGGAGTGAAGACTGTGCCATTGATCTGAGCCTGACCTGTGATTGTGTAGGTCGCACTGGCTACTTCAGAAGGCAACCAGTCGGTGAGGTAGGCTATCGCTCTGATGGTTCTGATAGTGTTCAGATTCACAGTGATAGGTCCGGTGTACAAGGGAGACGTGCTGGTTGGGATACTGCCGTCTGTTGTATAACGGATCTGAGCACCGGTGGGAACGGTTGCCTGGTTCAGAGTAACCTGCTGAGCAGTAGTGTAGGTGCCGGGAGCAGGGCTGAAGAACGGAGTCGGCAAAGCAACCTGACCTGTCACCTGATAAGCAGCATTGTAAACAGGACTGGATGTCCAGTTTGCCAGGAAGGCTCTCACTTTGAGTACAGTAGTGCCCTGAGGTATATTGAGGGCTGCACTATAGACAGGTGAGTTTGCTGTGGGATCGGTGCCATCCAGAGTGTAACGGATCACTGCTCCTGCTTGAGAAGCACTGTTCACAGTTACAGTCTGAGCTTGGTAATACAATCCTGCGGGAGGATCGAAGACCGGCGCATTGATCGCCAGGGTTCCGGTGATCAGATACTGAGCAGTCACTGTCGCACTGGGAGTCCAATTCGCCAGGAAGGCTTTGACCTTTATTGTTGTGTTGCTATTGAGCGGTAATTGAATCGGTACAGTGTAGGCCGGAGAAGTCATCTCATTGGGTTCGCTTCCATCCAGAGTATATCTGAGAGTAGCTCCGGCAGGAGTTGTTCCGGTATTGAGCGTGATGCTCTGTGCTGTCTGGTAAATTCCGGCAGCAGGTGTGAAGACCACAGCAGGAAGCTGAACCTGACCCGTCACTGTGTATGTACCTGTATAAACAGGGCTGGGAAGCCAATCGTTGCGGAAGGCTCTCAGCTTGATGGTGAGATTGCTGTTCAGTCCGATACTGAAGGGACTGGCATAGATCGGAGAACTGGCAGTCGGATCTGTTCCATCCGTGGTGAAGCGGATCACTGCATCGACGGGATTGGGGCTTCCCACGACGTTCACGATCTGGGCAGTCTGATAGACTCCCGGCAGAGGGTTGAACAGAGGCGTGGAAAGAGTTACCTGGCCTGTGATGCTGTAGGCAGCTTCGTAGGTGATACTGGGAACCCAATCTGTCTTGAAGGCTTTCACCTTAATGGTCTGAGTGTTGTTCACTGCTATTGCTGAAGTATAGACAGGAGAAGTCTCGCTGGGCTCGCTACCGTCTGTGGTGAAACGCAGGGTTGCACCGGCGGGATTTGAGCTGGTATTGAGCGTCACCATCTGTGCAGTGGTGTAGATGCCGGCAGCGGGCGTGAAGACTGGGCTATTCAGGCTAACCTGACCGGTTACTGTGTAAGTGCCGGTGTGAATAGCTGAAGGCAACCAGTTGGCTGCGTAGGCTCTCACTCTGATTGTTACGATCTCACCCGTGTTCACAGGGATTGCTCCGCTGTAGATGGGTGAAGCTTCGCTGGGATCACTGCCATCGATGGTATAGCGCAGTGTGGCACCTGCAGGAGCCGTGTTGGTATTGATGCTCACATTCTGAGGACTGGTGTAAAGGCCAGGAGCTGGACTGAAGATCGGCAGCTCCATACTCACGGCACCGGTAGTGGTGTAGAAACCGGTGTGAGTGTCACTGGGTGTCCAATCCGCAAGATACGCCTTGGTCTTGATTGTGAGGCTGGTATTCAAAGGCAGGCTGATTGTTCCGCTATAAATAGCAGAGCTTTCATCCGGCTCACTACCATCCGTGGTGAAACGGATAACTGCATCTGCAGGATAAGTGCTGTTTATACTGATGTTCTGCGCCGTTTGGTAGATTCCGGGAGCAGGACTGAAGACAGGGCTGTTATAGGTCACCTGTCCGGTGATCAGATAAGTTCCGCTCACTGTTTCACTCGGGGTCCAATCTGTCTCGAAAGCCTTCACTCTAATAGTGGTGGTGCTATTCATGGGCAGATTGAGCGGAGCAGAATAGGCAGGAGAAAGCAGAGTGGGCTCGCTTCCATCCAGAGTATATCTGAGAGTAGCCGTTGCAGGCAGGCTAGCAGGCATCAGACTAACGCTTTGGGCTGTCTGATAAGTGCCGGGGATGGGACTGAAGACCATGGCAGGAAGCTGCACCTGGCCGGTTACAACGTAACTTGCGCTGTACACGACGCTGGGTATCCAATCTGTCCTGAAGGCTCTCAGCTTGAGATTAAGGTTGCTATTCAGTGCTACTGCGATGGGACCGGCATAAACCGGGGAAGCCAGAGTGGGATCTGTGCCATCTGTTGTGTAGCGTATCACAGCATCGGCGGGACTAAGCACGCCACTCACTATCACATTCTGAGCAGTCTGATATGTTCCTGCTGCAGGAGAGAAGACAGGAGCGCTGATAGTAACCTGACCGGTGATTGTGTAGCTGGCTTCGTAGGTGATACTGGGCAGCCAATCTGTCTTGAAGGCTTTCACCTTGATAGTCTGGCTGGTCACAGGGATAGCCGCTGTATAGACAGGAGAAGTCTCGCTGGGCTCGCTACCGTCTGTCGTGTAACGCAGGGTTGCACCCACAGGATCGGAATTGGTATTGAGCGTCACATACTGAATGCTGGTATAAACACCGGCTGCAGGAGTGAACACAGGCGAAGCAAGAGTGACCTGTCCAGTAACCGTATAGCTTCCGCTGTAGATCACAGAAGCTAACCAGTTAGCTGCAAAGGCACGGACTTTCAGGTTCAGGGTTTCACCACGATTTACAGGGAAGCTTCCACTATAGATAGGTGAAGCCTCAGTGGGATCACTGCCATCTGTAGTATAACGCATCACTGCTCCCGCAGGAATGGTCTGATCTGTCACAGAAATCATCTGCGGGCTTGTATAAAGACCCGGCAGAGGATCAAAGACAGGAGTCTGGATCGTGACCTGACCGGTCGTTGTATAAGTAGCTTCGTGAGTGAGGCTGGGAGTCCAATCCGCGAGATAAGCCTTGGTCTTCACTGTCATAGTTGTACCAAGAGCCAAGGGAAGGGATCCGCTATAGACTGGAGAAGTCTGATCCGGCTCTGAGCCGTCTAGGGTGTAATGAACCACTGCTCCGGCAGGAACAGCAGTGTTGATACTAATGTTCTGGGCTGTCTGATAGATCCCGGGTGCAGGACTGAAGACAGGGCTGTTATAGACCACCTGTCCCGTAATCACATAAATCCCGGAGATCGTGGGACTGGGCAACCATCCAGCCTTGAAGGCCTTTACTTTGATGGTTGTGGTGCTGTTCAAGCCCAGGCTGATCGGGCTGGAATAGGCAGGAGAGAATTCACTGGGCTCACTGCCATCCAGGGTATATCTCAGAATAGCATCGCTAGGCTGAGCCGCAGGATAGACTGTCACCATCTGGGCTGTCTGATAAGTACCGGGCAGAGGATCGAAGGTGAGAACCGGCAATTGAGCTGTTCCGGTTACATTGTAAACCGCTGTGAAGGTCTCACTGGATATCCAATTGGTCTTAAAGCCCTTCAATTTCAGGGTCAGGCTGCTGTTTTCCCCTACTGAGAAAGCTGCAGAGTAAGCAGGTGATGCTTCTGTAGGATCACTGCCATCGGTAGTATAACGAATCACTGCATCGGAGGGGAAGCTTGTGGCAACCACGCTCACTGTGATGGGATTGCTATATGTACCGGGAGCAACATCTACTATCGGAGAGATCAGAGTAACCTGGCCAGTGATGTTATAGGTCTCAGTGCCTATTGCGCTGGGAGTCCAGCCGGACTTGAAAGCTCTGGCTTTCACAATAGTCAGGCTGTTATTGCTCAGAACGATACCGGCATTGTAGATCGGGGAATTGGCCACAGGATCAGTACCATCGGTGGTGTAACGGATAGTTGCACCTTCAGTTATTGTACTGAGTATAATAGTCTGTGCAGCAGTATAAAGCCCACCAGCAGGGTTAAAGCTGACATCTGCCACAGTTCCGGTAATGATATAGGTTCCGGCTGCCATCTGGGAATTGGTCCAGCCATCCTTGTAAGCTATAGCTTTAACAGTGGTGGTGGTTTCCAATCCAAGCGGGAAGGCTGCCGTGTAATCCATACCATTGGTAGGTGAAGGATCTGTGCCATCCAGAGTATAGCGGATGGTTGCCAAGGGAGTGGACGTGCTGATACTAACGAACTGAGCGGTAGTATATAGTCCGGGAGCAGGGTTCAGGACAGGTGTTTCCACTATACTGGGAGCAGGCCCGCCAGAACCGATGATATATCCTGCTTCACCGATATCACTATCCAGCCAGCCGGCTTTCTTGCCTATTGCCTTGAAAACAATCAGGCCAGATTCGACCAGAACTGGTGCAGTGTATTGAGTTGATGTTCCATCGGGTGTGCTTTCATCGGTGGTATAATAGATATCATCTCCAGTAGTAAGGGTGCTGATACCGATATTCTGAGGAAGAGCATAGAGTCCCGGGTTGGGCGTGAAGGAAGGAGTGGCAACCTTGAATTGGTAGGTAGCCTGAGCCACTTCGGAAGGATTCCATCCCGGCATCACGGTCACAGCCTTGACTGTGGCAGGATTCTCTATTCTAACGGTAGGACTATAGAGAAGCCCCAAAGTTAAAGGATCGTTACCATCAGTTGTGTAATAGATGCTGGATCCAACAACACTGGAATTCATTCCCAGATCAAAACCTTCGTTGTAGATACCTTCTGCGAAAGTGAAAGTGGGCAGAGGAAGCTTGAATGTGTAGCTGGCTTCCCCAGTGCTTGGAGGCATGGCATCTTTGAAGGCAATGGCTTTTATGGTTGTGGGCTCATTCAGAATTATGGGAGCACCATAAACCATTCCGGTAGTTGTAGTAGGAATTGATCCATCCAGAGTGTAATGGATTGCGGCACCCTGAGTTGTGGTGGTAAGCTGCACCGGGATGTCTCCCTCGTAACTTCCGGCAGGAGGCGTGAAGACAATCGGAGCAGTGCTGAAGGTGTAATCTCTGCTCACCACAGAGCTATCCAACCAATCTGTGCGATAAGCAATGGCTTTTAGGGTTTGATTCGCATTCATGGGGATAGCAACGTTTGTATAGAGGGTTCCAACCGTAGAGCTGGGATTCGTTCCATCCAGGGTATAGCGGATCTCAGAGCCAGGGGTTGGCTTGGTGAGTGAGACTTGAATATAGTTGAAGTAGTTACCGCTGGCAAAGTTCACAATCGGATCCGTCACTTGCAGATAATACTGAGCTGCAGCAATCGAGGAAGGATTGTGGAAAGCCTTGTAAGCTCTGGCCTTCACCAGGGTATTTTTATTGATCAGAATGGGTCCGCCATAGATAAGCGAAGCCTCGGTGGGATCTGTGCCATCCAATGTGTAGTAGATTGTGGCATCAGCAGGTGTTGTGCTGATGGACAGGTTGAATTCACTACTCAGGATACTGTTGTGAGCCACAGAGAACACAGGAGCTGTGATGGCAGGATTGATCACATAGTTCAGATCAAGCTCCGGAGAAGGAGTCCAACCCGCACGATAAGCAATCGCTCTCACTCTGGTATTTGTGTTCACAGCAAAAGGACCACCATACAGGTTTGCAGGAATATCCAGAGGATCAGAACCATCGGTGGTATAGTATATGGTAGCTCCGGAGTTCTGGTTTGTGAAGCTCACAGAGATGGGATTGGGATAGAGGCCACTGGCATGGCTCACCAAAGGAGGCAAGACATTCAGAGTATATGTGGCAATAGCAGGATCAGAATCCTGCCAACCGGGCATCGTCGCAAAAGCACGAATGGTGGTTGTCTGCGTCACAGGAATGGGGCCGCTATAGAGAAGAGCAGGGTTTGCCACAGGCAGGCTGCCATCTGTGGTGAAATAGATATTGGCATCGCTGGGATAGACGCTGATAGCAACGTTCTGTTCCTGCACATAGGATCCCCCCGCAGGGATGAAGAGCGGCGTGGAAACCTTGCCGTTAATCACATAGGATCCGGTAGCCACTGCACTGTTTATCCAGCCAGCTTTCACGGCTATTGCTTTAATAACAGTGGATTCTGTTACCAAAATCGGGAAAGCGGGGTCAAACACAGCACTGGTGAGTCCAGGAGCTGTTCCATCGGTTGTATAGTATATTGTTGCATCTGCTGGTGTTGTGCTGATCGAAACAGATTGCTGAGCAGCATAAACTCCGGGTGCAGGAGCAAAGACGGGAGTTGCCACGGTTCCGGTGATGAAATACTCACCACTCAGAATCACGGAATTCAATCCACTTCCGGTGTAGGCTATGGCCTTGATATAGGCATAGTTATTCACAACAATCGGTGAATCAGCATCGTAAAGCGTGCCGTTCACAGAGCTGGGATCAGCCGGAACCACTCCGGGAACCGTTGATATCGTATAGCGGATATCTGCTCCAGGGGTATAGGACAAAATGTAAACATCCTGAGGAGCTGTATAAGTTCCGGGAGGAGGAGTGAATCTGGGGCTGGCAACCGTCGAGACTATCTCATAAAGACCGTCCAGAATCGGAGTGGGCAACCAGTCGGTCTTGAAGGCTCTGGCTCTTACCAGTGTGGTAGTATTGAGCTGGAAGGGAACTGTGTAAGTCTGCCCGTTGGTCAAAGTGGGCTCGGTTCCATCCAGGGTCACCCGGATTGTTACGCCGGGATCATCGCTGTGAATGCCGATAATCACAGAGTTCTCATAGGAACCAGGTAGATTGGGCAGCGAGAAACTCAAGGGAGACAAAGTACCAGTGATTGTATAGGTCTTGGTCACAGGCTCGCTGGGATTCCAATCCTGCCGGAAAGCTCTGGCTGTGAGAGTCTTACTCTCTGTGAGCATGATCGGCGAGGAATAGATGGGGCTGGTCTGAGTGGGGATACCGGTACCTTCCACCCAACGGATTGTAGCGTTGGGATCACTGTGGTTGATTGTAACTGGGAAGGCTGCATAGTGCATTTCCTCGACCGGACTAAAGGTCGGGGCTTCCAACACTCCAATGAAGTAGATGGAAGTCACCACATCGCTGGGAGTCCAATCTGCTTTGAACACTCTGGCCTTGATCACTTTGGTGCCCAGAGGAACAGCTATGGGAGCTGTGTACAGATTATCCGTCTGAGTAGGATCGGGAGGCATGACGTTGATGTCGTTGGACGTGGTGTAGCGAATCTCTCCACCAGGAGCATAGGTGACAATTGAGACCAACTGCGGTGAGGCATAAGCACCACCGGCAGGGTTGAAGATAGGAGGCTGCACCTTTCCGGTTACTGTGTATAGTGCTTCATAAACCGGGCTGGGCTCCAGGAAGCTATGGAAAGCCCGGGCTTTGATCCTCAGGCTGGAAATATTGTAAGGCTGTAAGACCGGCACCACAATCTGTCCTGAACCAAGATAAAGGGTTGAGGAAGTGGTGGGATCCGGAGGAGCAATGTTGGGATCGGTGGACACAGTATAGAATATCTGTGAGTTCTGAGCCGGGATAGTATTGTTGATCGAAACCAAAACCTGGTTTTGATACACCACTCCGGGATTAGGGCTGAAGATAGTTCCATTGCCATAAGTACCAATCACTACCTGACCGTTAATGAGGAATTCAAAGAATTGGACAGCACTGGGTGCCCAGTTCTCTCTGAAAGCCCGAAAACGGATAATGGTGCTTTGTGTGATAGTAATACTTTGTCCCACATACTCCGTTGAAGCCTCGGTAGGCGTGCTGTTATCTGTGGTAAAATACAGCCGGGTACCGGGATCAGCGGGGAAAAGCTGAAGATTGGTTACATTGATGGTCAGATCGGCACCCACTGGCAAGACATGCACCAGCGGAGCAACGACTTTATCAAAGCTCAGATCATCAATCCTCACCTGTCCTGTAACCTGGAATGATCCTGAGGCTATCGAACTGCTGAGCCAAGTGTCTTTGTAGGCAATGGCTTTCACATTCAGGATAGTATCCACAGGGATATTCACCGGCCCGGCATAGAGGATGCCCTCTGTCGGGCTTGGGTCAGTTCCATCCAGAGTATAGCGAATGCTGCTATTGGGAGTGGAGGTGCTGATCACCAATTGTTGGGCACTGGTGTAGATAAAGGGCAGCGGCTGCAGATTGAAGACCGGAGTCATCACAGTGCCGGTGATCCGGTAGGTCTGAGCAGAATATCCGGATTGACCATAGACCGCATCGTAATACACGGCAGTTATCGTCACCACCACGTCGTCCACTCCTTCACTGATCACGATTGGATTGGCGGGATCAAAGAGAAGTGAATTGGTATCCGGCAGGCTACCATCCAAAGTGTAGTAGATGGGAGCATCAGGACTCACGGTGGAGAAAAGCCCCACATTGATAGTCTGGGTATAAACCCCACCCGGAATAGTGAATTCCGGACCTGTTGCCATCACATTAACGTTCCATACCAGAGGAGGCAAAGCTACCGAGCCATCGGAAACAACTGCACTGATTTGGAAAGCACCGGGGAAGTTGAAAGTGTAGTCTATGGAGGAAAGCACATCCAGGGGATTTCCCAGGCTGGATGAAGTGGTGTGAGCTATGACCTGATCCAACGGGCTGCCATATTCACTTCCGGTAATTCTCCACTCAAAGTTCATCTCGGTTAACGGTGGAACCAATCCCAGATAATAATCGTCTTCATCAAAGGCTCTCACAGAGAAGCTCTGGCTGGCGTGTTGGTTTACATTGAGAGTCTGTGCGGCAGGAGTCCAGCTACGGATCACGGGATCATCATTGACGTTTACAACCTTGAGTACGAAAACGTTCAAACAGGTGTTAAAATCCGGATCTGTATCCAGAAATCCGTTGATATTGTTATCCGTATTGGTAATGGCAAACCTCACCTCACCAAAGAAACCCGGACGGGGCGTGAAAGTAACCGTCTTTCCCACATAGGCAGGAGTTTGGGTGATACTCACGTTATAGGGAGGTTGTTGGGTTTGGGTCACGAAGAAATCGTAGTTGCTGGGGTTAGTCAGATCATCCACGGTTTTAATCAGAGCTATGCCCTCATAATCCAGAAAGTTGATGGTGAGAGGGGTCTCTTCCTGCATCTCAATCTGATAATGCAGCAGATTGCCAAATTCGTCCAGCACTTGGAACTGAGGGGGACAGCTTAGAATGATCGGATCATCAACGGGGCTGACCGTGATGCGAACCACAGCAGTGGCATATGCCCTGGAGGGTTCCCGCATTGGGCTATCCGAAACACCGATGATCATGGTCTCGCTGCCATACCAGTTCTCCATCCCAGCTTTAATGCTGAAATGCAGCTTCAGGGGGTTGACCGGATCGGTGCTGATATTGAATCTTTGTGTAACTGAGTTGTAGAACAAGAATAGCTCTCCCGACCCACTGTACACGACGTGGCTGGCAAAATCTTTGGTCCAGACCTGATCTTCCAAAAATGGATCGTCTCCAGGCCTGGGCAGAGGGACAGGAACAGAAGTAGTGCCAAAATCCCAGACGGGGGCACTACGCTCAACTCTACTATTATTCTGTCTGATCATTTCGATCACATCTGATGTAATCTCAGACTCTTGCAGTTCATAATAGTTGATTCCTGCACTAAATAACAACGTAACGCTAATTAGCATTAGGAATAGCATTAACACCGTTCTCTTCATACATAATCTCCTTATACTCTAAACACATTCTTTATCTTAATACTGATTTGGGCATTAAGCCCAATCAACCTACATTCCATATACTTATGCGTATCCACTCAAGTTTCGCTTTGAGCCCGCTTTGAAGCAGCGAACCACCCAGCCGGACTGCCGGGATAACCAGACTTAGATACAATAAGCTCATAAAAGGCTTTCACGACCTCAATTTTGCCATCAAACCATTATTGTCAATAGTTTTCTTCGCCTTTGCCGCTTACTCTTGATCGTTTTTTTCTACAGAGATTGTATGAATTTCTATGCCTCACCAGATAACGCTTTCGGGACTGTTGATACTTTTCCACACTCCCCACAATCCAGCTCAAAAATAAATTTGCGCCGGGTCAGAAATAGGTGGAATCCGCGACTAATTCTACGACCTCTGAATCTGGTTCAGTTAAGTGCTGTGCGGTTCCTCTTGTCTGCCTCGAGCCAGAATATCACGGTGGAGAAAAAAAGGCTTGCCAAAAAAAGCCGCTTCAAAACAAATGCACTCAACCGGCTCGGGATGTAGCGCAGTCCGGCTAGCGTACTTGAATGGGGTTCAAGTGGTCGCAGGTTCAAATCCTGTCATCCCGACCAGTTCTTTTTCAGACCGATCAGTTCCAACCGGGACTGATCGGTTTTTTTTGTGGCTCAACTTACCAACCCTACAAATCTTTTATAGTCACCAGGCATAGGTCTGCCCCTGCAGGACTGTGGCTGTAATCTCCCAGCTCCACACCAGCCGAACTTGTCACTCGTCACTAACCAGGCACCCATTGGAAACGCATCTCATACCCATGTGACACGCATGAGTTTACATGGGTGTCTCATGGGTGTCACATGGGTGTCTCATGCGTGTCGTCTCAGTGACAAGTGACAAGTGACAAGTGACAAGTCCGGTAAGTGTGTAGCTGGGAGACTGCGGCTCACCTCTGTTCACCATTAACTTTTCACTATTAACCTGTAGGGGCAGACCTGTGTGTCTGCCCGCCAGCTCCGGAGGAGCGATATTCTATAGCCCGGGGTGGAACGACCGGAATCCCCGAAAAAACGCTTGCGGTTTTTTTGGGGTGGAGGAGCGGAACCCCGGGTCATACGACGGATAGACAAGATTTATGATTTAATCCCTCACCCCCTGTCATGAACACCGATGTTTTCATGACAGGGGGGTGAGGGATAATGGCTTTAGGATAGACCTACGCCCAGTTTGATGGGCTGCCGTTCATCGCTATCAGAGATAATCGCCCCTTCAGGGCTTGCTTGCCCGCGGCGCCAGCAGTTGGGGTGGGGACGTCCTCGTCGCCACAGAGCTCGAAGAGCTCTCCTGAAGGCGGTACGGCGACCGCCTCTACCAAAGCGTCAACAGCGCAGCTCAGTTCACTGATATTGTGCTTGACATTCTTTGCTAATCTGTAATTATATCTGCGAAAGGAAAAAGGAGAATCAATGAAGAACTATGTACTGATCACAATTGTCCTGCTGGCGGGAACTTTGCTGCTGGCTCAGGAGAAAGAGACTCCGTTCTATGCTGCCGATCAATCGGTCTTTTTGCTGCCCACGGCTCATACCATGCCCCGGGGAACTCATGCCCTCACCTCCTTTGAAGTGTTGCTATTGCAATACAGCTTTTCTGCGACTGACCGTCTGCATATCAGTACCGGGATGGTATTTCCTGTTACTTCCGAGATGTTAAGAACCCTCAGTTTGGGGGCCAAATACCGTTACCTATCCCAAGGCAGGGTCAACAGTGCTGCCTGGGTAAGCTACAGTCCTGATCCCCAGTTACTTACTGCAGGAAATGTAGTGAGTCTGGATATGGCGAAAACCAGCCTGCACTTTGCTGCAGCACTCTATGCTAATACAGAAGAGGGAGAGAGCCGGGTTCTCTTTGGTTTGGGTGGCATCGCAAGTCTCTCAAACCGGGTCAACCTGATGGGCGAAGTGATTATGCTGCCTCAAACCGAGTGGATCGAAGAAGATGATATTGAAGAAGTGACTGGATATGAAGGCATTGTTATCCTGGGACTGAGGTTCAAGGGAGAAAGGATCAGTTGGGATCTGGGCGGAGCCCGTTCCCTGGAGGGGGATCAGGGCGATCTGATCGCTATTCCCTTCCTAAAAGCTACCTTCCTGTTCTGATCAACTAACTAAGGTTTAGTCTATGTTTCTGCCTATTCCGAGATTCGGGGTCATCAAGACGGGACGAGGTGAAGCTTTGGGGTGAATTTGCAGACCAGGCTTGCGGGCAGACACGCAGGTCTGCCCCTACAGGACTGTGGCTTTAGTCTCCCAGCTTCACACCTGCCAAACTTGTCACTTGTCACCCGTCACTCGTCACTCACTGTTCACTGTTCACTGATATTGAGCTTGACATCTGAGACTGCCGGATAATCTTATACAAATGAGATAAGAGGAGCGATAATGAAGAACTATTTATCAATCTGTCTTGCTCTGCTGGCAGGAAGCCTGCTGCTGGCACAGGGGCAGGAAACACCGTTTTATGCCGGCGATCAATCCGTTTTTATACTGCCTACAGCGAACACAATGCCACAAGCTAAAGTTGCCATCACTTCCTGCGAGTTATTGGTTTGGCAATGTAGCATTTCTGCAACAGATCGCCTGCATTTAAGCGCAGGGACGGTATTACCAATAGAGCAGGGTCTGTTCAATACCTTCAGCTTTGGGGCTAAGTATCGGTATTTATCTTATGGTAAGCTCAAGAGCGCTGCCTGGCTAAGCTTTAGCCCCTATTCTGCGATGATAACACTGGGCAATGTGTTTAGCCTGAGCGGTGAAAAAGCTAGTTTGCATCTTGCCGGAACAGTCTTTAGTCAGACAAGAGATGGAGATACCCGCTTCGGAGTGGGAATGGGAGGAACTGCTAAGCTCGTAGGCTTTGTCAATATCATGGGTGAAGCTTTCATTGTGCCGGACATGATATGGACAGAACAGGATGTGTTTGAAGATCCTACAAGCTATGCAAGCATGTATATCCTGGGCTTAAGACTAAAATTGAAAAGGGGCAGCCTGGATCTGGGCGGAATTCGTGAATTTGATATGCCCAAAGAAGATACTATGTACGCATTACCCTTCATCAAGCTAACCATGGTCTTCTGATCATCTGGCTAAGAAGGTTTGCGGGCGAACCGCAGTTCGCCCCTACTACTTTACGGCTTTAGTCTCCTAGCTATACGCATAGATACTTGTTACTTGTCACTCTCTGTTCACTGGTCACTCACATAGAGGTGATGCGCCAAAATCCCCGTCGCAACTGCCGCATTGAGGGATTCCATCTGAGGCTGCATGGCTATCCTGAGGGAGCCGGCTGAAGCCTTCAGCAGCTCCGGTGAGATTCCGTGGGCTTCCGAACCTATCACATAGACAGTGGGCTCCGGGGCAGGAAGATAGTCTTTGAGCTCCGTATCCGCCTTCATCTCCAGGCAAACCAGAGGCAGCTGCTGCTTGATCAACAGGTTGGGAGGCAGCACCCGGTAGGGCAGCCAATAGACGCTACCAAGCGACGCCCGGATCACCTTGGGAGAAGAAATCTCCACACAGCTCTCGGAAAGCAGTATCGCACCAATCCCGAAGGCCGCAGCAATCCGGAAGATCGTTCCCATATTCCCAGGGTCGCTGATGCCATCCAGATACAAGGCTGCCTTGAAAGAAGCATCCCGGGGCCGGGGCACAGGATAGAGCGCTGCAATCCCCTGAGGATGATTTGTGTCGCTGATCCGCTCCATATCTCCTTTTTGCATCCTGAATACAGGCAGATCACCCAAGCCATCTAAAAGAGGATAGTCCCCTTCCAGATAGACTTCCAGAGGCAACAGAGCGTTACCAACCAATTGTTCCAGAATGTTCGCGCCTTCGACGATCACCTGACCCGTTTCCAACCTCTCCTTCTTGCGTCCTAAACTCATTAAATACTTCAGCCTCTCACGGCTGAGCAAAGGGTAATTCATAGCTTAACTCCAACTATTATTTATACATATACTTATGAACTTATCCACAGGCACTGCCTACTTATACACATATTGCAGGATCTTGCCATACAGTTACTTATGATCTTATCCACAAATTCCCCGGGACTTATCCACAACTTATCCACAGGCTCTGTGAGAAGCTTCATATCAGAGGATTACGAGCCTCGAACTCAAGGTCTCTCCCTGGGTGCTAAGTCTGAGGAAATAGATCCCTGCCGGGAGATTTTGGAGGGCAGGCTCGGCTCCCAGAAAGTGGTAACCTTGCTGCTCTGCGGAAAGAGATCGTTCCCAGACCACCTGTCCCCGATTGTTGAAAAGTCTCATAGTCACCGGACTCTCAGGTGCTCTTGCCAGACTCCAGCTTGCCTGCAGGGTAGCTCTGCCCGGATTGGGATAGACCAGGAGCTGGGCTCCTGTTTCGATAAAACTATAGTAAAGACTGCCTTCGCTAATCTGGCCCTCGGGATACACTGTCCTCACGTAAAAAGTCCCGGTGAGCGGTGCATTCACTGGAATGCTGATAGTACCGGAGCTCATCATGGGATAGTATGTGAGCGCTGTGAAGCCCGGATCGGAGTGCTCCACCTCATAGTAAACCGAATCAGGATGAGCCACGGGATCGAAACTGAGTAGCAGATGCCCGGGATACTGCTCTACTTTGAGGTTCTGCACATTGCCAGAAGGAGGAATACCCGGATATTCCCAAGCATAGTTCAGAAAACTCTGCCAGCGGGTGCGGGCAAAATCCAATTGGGAATAGTACTCCCAGGTATTGGTATAAATATATTGGTAGAGCGGAAACCAGATAGCAGCAGAGCCGACCTCTTCCTCAATCCCGCTGCTGGCTTGCGAGATCACCACCGTATCCCAGAGCTGAAGCAGTTCCTGAACTCTGCTTCTTAGCTCCAAATCTGTAGTGTTGGCTTCCACTATGGAGAGAAACTGCCCCAGATCAATATCCTGGTAATTATTGAGGGAGTAGCACTGCTCCCGCCAGGGAAAGAACTCATTGGCCTGTAAACGGTAATCCCGGGAGAAATCTCCCCAGTGATCCACAAAACTGCTCAAAGTGGAAGTGGAGAGCACGGAACAGGTGCTCACCAGATCCCCGCTGTGGGGATTTTGACTGCCTCCCACGGCATAGGATGCGGCATAAAGAATGGGTATTTGTTGCAGGATAGAGGGAAGACTCTGGCTAAAGAGCGGAAGGATTTCTGGATAGGGAAAGCCGGTTACGGGAACCAGTTCCACCGAACCGATCACATAATCCGCAAAGCCTTTCACCTCGTCTGCCACCTCAATGGTCTGCATGCTACAGGCATCCATGAGCAAAATATCAAAGCTCGGATGCCCGGAAAGCGCTGCCTTCAGATCTCCGGTGGCAACGTTCAAAGCCTCTTCTGTGGTGAAATCCGGACAGATCCACTTGGCATCATCGGCTTTTCCCCAGCCGCCCCCATGCGACCAGAGGATCAGCATAGTGCGATCTGCCTGATAGCGATCATGGCCCCAAGAGATGAAATCCCTCAGGGTCTGCACCGAGCCGCTGCTGAGGTTTCCCAGGTGTGAGATTTGCCGGGAAGCTATCTGCTCGGAGGAGTCATGACGCAGCTCCCAGCGCCGGGTGCCGCCCAGGCTGTGATCCGGGGCAAAATCCGTCTGCAGCCAGACCTTGGTGTCCGGGGGCACAGAGGCCAGTTCCATAGAATTAAAGTCCTGCACCGCAGCGCTCGCCAGGCCATTATCGGCAGCCATGTAGATCAGGATATTCCAGCTTTCGGCTTTGATCCCCAATGGCAGGAGCAGCAGAGCTATGAGGTGCAGGACTTTGAACTTGATCATTATCTTTATGGTTTATGAACCTCTTTTGGTGTTTAGTAAGGATAGACCTGAGCTTGTTCTTCGCCTTTGAGCACTCGGATACCACCTTGGGACAGTGCTTCCATCTCCTTTTCCCCGGGATAGAGACGCAAGGGGGCAATGAAGGAGACGCGCTTGGCGATTCCATCCACGATCACCTGATTGTAAGCCAGGCCGCCGGAAAGGAAGATGGCATCAACTTTGCCTTCCAGGACTGCGGCGCAGGCACCGATCTCTTTGGAGACCTGATAGCACATGGCGTCCAGGATATGCGCTGCATATTGATCCCCTTCCTGAATGCGTTTGTTGACCTCTATGCCGCTATCGGTTCCCAGATAGGACATCAGACCGGCAGTTTTGGTGAGATAGGTGGTGAGCTTTTTCTTGTCCCATTCTCCGGAATAGGCCATATCCAGCAGGTCTCCGATAGGCAGAGCTCCGGCTCTTTGGGGTGAGAAGGCACCCATTCCCAGAAGGGCATTATTCACATCCACGCAGCGTCCGGCTTTGATGGCGCAGATAGAGATGCCGCCGCCCATGTGCACGCCTATGCAACTGATCTCGTCGTAGGATTTGCCCAGTTCTTTGGCAACCAAACGGTGAATGTAGCGGATATTTAGAGCGTGAAAGAGGCTCTTGCGCTCGATCTCCTTGATGCCGGAAATGCGGGCGATATCGTCAAACTCATCCACCACCACAGGATCCACGATGTAGGAGGGAATACCGAGCTCTCCAGCAATGGCTTGGGCTATAAAGGCACCCAGATTGGAGGCGTGGATTCTGCCCCAAAGCGCTGGATCTTTCAGATCACGAAGCATGTTTTCGCTGATCTCCCAAGTGCCGCCGGAAACAGAGCGCACCAGGCCGCCGCGACCGATCACGGCATGCAGGCTGGAGGCGGGAACATTGTGTGCTTCCATGGCTTCCAGCACCAAAGTTTTCCGAAAATCATATTGCTCGATGATGCCGCCATAGGGCTCCAATTCTGCCGGATCGTGCCGCAGAGTGAGCTCAAAGACGGGATCGATATCGTCAAAAACGGCTATCTTCGTGGAAGTAGAGCCGGGATTAATGGCGAGTACACGGTAGGTCATAGGGTCTCCTTCTGGTCATTTTTTACTTTTTTTCCAGTCCAGAGAGCTTAAATGATTTGTCAATGAGATTGTGGCTTTAAAGTTAGAAGTGAGTAGTTAGAAGTTAGAAGTGAGGCCGAAGCTCCGCTTGTTACTTGTTACTCGTCACTTGTCACTAAAAAAAAGGGAACAGACCGAAGCCTGTTCCCTTGTGAAGTTAAAGGGTTTTATTCGGGTTGAGCCATTTCGTCCATTTCGCTGGCAAAAAGCTCGTCGAAGAGATCGGCAAGGGTATTGAACAGATCGTCGTCTTCGACGTCTTTGAGCTCAAACATATCGCCGTCTTCTCTCATCTCGAGGATATCATATTCGCTGGATTCCAGCTCAGAGAGGGCAAGATATTTCACGCCTTCGTGTTCCAGATATCCCTGAATTTCAAATTGTTGCGGACCGTTTTCGGTATCGAGAGTGATGATGTTGCTTTCGCAGTCATCCCCACAATCGCAATCTTCGTGATCGCAGTTGCAGTCGTTTTTCTCTATATCAGTCATCGGAGTCTCCCTATTATTTTTTGGGTCATCTTCTTGGGAGAGGCTATTCTGGCAAGATAAATTTTTCCGGCAGGGTAGCTTAGCTGTTTTGCACTAATCTGCTAAAGTCTCCATCAAGATGGCTCTGACAACCGTAATCAGACGTCCACAAAGCGCTTGACAGGAAAAGCAATACGCTTTTATCATGCACTGGAGGTGGAAAAGCATGGATAAGACTAACGTAGTACAGCGCAAGCTAACTGATCTCTTTTGGGATTACAACCATACCGAGGAAAGGCTAAAGACCTGCCTCTTGAAGAATGATCCCAAAGATCCTTTAACGATTTCGCTTTACAATAGAATACTGCTTTCCACTCCCAACTGGTATGATGTGATTGAGATGCTCAGTGCAGAACAGCTAAGAATCGCTTTGTCGGAACGAGTGATCAAAACGATCTATTCACCTTCCCTCAGGGAGCGTTTTCGCTTTGCCAGAACCATACTTTTTCCGGACTAGATTATGGTAAGCTACTACCAGAATAAGTTGTACCCATTACAAGAGAAAGTTCTCTCCCTGTTTTCCAGTTTGGACCTCCCTTTCTATCTCACTGGTGGGACTGCATTATCAAGGCATTATCTTAATCACCGGTATTCAGACGATCTAGACCTGTTTGTCAATAGTGACCCCAGCTTTAAAGACTTGATCGGATCGATAGAATCAGCTCTGATAGAAAACTGTTTCTCGTACAAAGTCCTCACACGTAGTCCTGATTTTGTTCGTTTGCAACTAACTGGCGAAGAAGAAGTGAGCTTAAAGATAGATCTCGTGAATGATCTAGTCTGCCATATCGGGACTTATGAATACTCGGAGAAACTGGGAAGAATTGATAATATCTTAAACATCCTATCGAATAAAATCTCAGCTATTCCAAGGCTCGAGATCAAGGATTTTGCCGATGTAGTTTTCATTTCCAGAACTTATCAATTCAATTGGAGAATCATAATCGAAGACGCTTTGCAGAAGGATACTTGGGTTAATCCAATTGATTTGGCGAGATACTTTTCGGAGTTAAGCACTGTGCAATTTGAAGCTATTCCCTGGTGCGTACCGGTTGATCTTGACCAAGTTATCAGGGACTGTAGTATCGTGTCCGCGGATATGGTTCGAGGCACTGAGAACACCCTTTTTAAGGGATAATCAGTCAAAAAAAACACCTTCCCCATTTGATCTGCCAGAGCCAATACACTAAGTACTTCCTCCGCACTCTCTATATCATCTCCTCAAAATATCATTGACAAATATATCCAATAAACGATAAGCGATAAATCTGCTTCTTTGGGAGCAAAACAGGTATCAACACTTAATTTACAGGAAGGAGCCCGAGTGAAAGATATACTCACGAGTCAAGATAGAGAGATACTCGTTCAGGAACTGGAAACGATACTGCAAGAGATTGCCTCAGAGCAAGAAATGGAGGCTCTCAACCGGGTTAAATGCCTGCAGCGTTTGAGGCAACTGGAACAGCTTTTGGGCCTGGAGCCGGATTACAAGGCCATGGTGGAAGCTTCCAGCGACACGATTGCAACCTTCGATAGCGAAGGCAGATTTCTCTACGTCTCGCCAAATTGGCCCAAAGTGCTGGGTCATGATACCAGCAATCTCCTCGGTACCTGTATCTTCGATGGCAAGTTTCACCCCGAGGATAATGCTAGCTGTCAACAAGCCCTGAAAGAAGTCTTCGAAACCGGTGAGCGTCGCTCCGGAGTGGAATATCGGATCCAAAACACCCAGGGCGAGTGGTTTTGGCATGTGGTGAATCTTTCTCCCCTCAAGGATGATAATGGCAAGGTGATAGCAGCTTTGGCTGTTGCCCGTGATAATCATGCTCACAAGCTGCGCGATATCCAAATCTGGGAGGATGAAGCCCGTTTTCGTGCTCTGCTTGAAACCATGCAGGAATCCGTGCTCTATGTAGATAACAACGACGTTATGCAATATGTAAACCAAAGCCTGTGCGATACCTTCGGCTACAGCAGAGAAGAGCTTTTGGGCAAGAAAGGCTTTGAGATGCTGATCGTGGAGGAAGATCACGATCTTATCCGCAAGAAAAACCAGGAGCGGGAAGCGGGAGTTAAGGATCAATATGAGGTGCGTGGGATAAAGAAGAATGGTGATGTGATGCTGATGCACGTCAGTGGAGCTCCCTTGCGAGATGAAAGCGGCAAGGTTATCGGCTCCGTGGGCGTTTTGGGAGATGTCACAGAATCCAGTAAGGTACGTGAAGCGCTGAATTATAGCGAAGAAAAATACCGTTCTCTCTTTGAGAACGCCGTGGTGGGCATCCTGCAATCCACTCTGGATGACCGCTATATCATGATAAACTCCGCCTATGCCCGCATGCTGGGCTATGATAGTCCGGAAGAGGCCATCACCTCTGTGGGGGATATTCACCATATCTATCAGGATCCGGCTCAGAGAGATCAGCTTAAAGAACTCTTGATCCAGGATGGCTTTGTGGAAAATTTTGAAGCTACTCTGCACAATAGAAACGGAGAGCTTCTCTGGGTACTGATCAATGCCAGGCTGAGGATAAATTCCAAAGGTGAGCAGATCGTGGAAGCCACCTGCGTGGATATCACCAGCCGAAAACAGGCAGACATGGAACGTCAGAAGCTCTTCTCCATCATTGATGGAAACATGAGCGAGATATATATCCTCGATCCGGCAAATCTAAATATCACTTATGCAAACAGAGGTGCAGTACGGAACCTGGGCTACAGCCGGGAAGAGCTGCTCAAGCTCACTCCCATGGATATCTGCCCGGATATGACCGAACAGGATATCCGAACCCTTTTGGTTCCCCTCCTATCCGGAGAGTTGAAATCCCTGATCTTTGAAACCAGACAGCGCCGCAAAGACGGCAGCATCTATCCTGTGGAGATTGATCTGCAGTATCAGGAATATCCCGGTGAGAAGCTGATGGTGGCAATGATCAATGACATCACCAATAGCAAATCCCTCAAAGATCAGCTTATTGCCAGCCAGAAGATGGAGGCGGTAGGACAGCTTGCGGGAGGAATTGCCCACGATTTTAACAACCTTCTGACTGTTATCCTGGGCTATGGCGAAGAGCTCCTAAGCAGCCTGGAGCCGGATGATCCCCAGATGATCAGTGTGGACGAAATGGTCAAAGCAGGACGCAGAGCCGCTCAGCTCACTCAGCAGCTTCTGGCCTTCAGCCGCAAGCAGGTGGCTCAGCCCCGTAATCTCGATCTCAATACTATTATCAACAATATGGGAAGCATGTTCGTCCGGATTCTGGGCGAAAACATCAAGTTCCAGACCAATCTATTCGACCAATTGGATGTCGTCTTTGCCGATCCCGGGCAGATGGAGCAATTGATCATGAACATTGTGGTCAACGCCCGTGATGCCATGCCTTTGGGAGGCCTGATCAAGATCAACACCGCCAATCTCACTATTGACGAGGCTTATCAGGACATGCATACAGAGATTGATCCCGGTGACTATGTGATCATCAGTATCTCGGATAACGGCTGCGGCATGAGCAAGGAGATTCAGAACAAGGTTTATGAACCCTTCTTCACCACCAAAGGCGTGGGACGCGGCTCCGGCCTGGGGCTTTCCATCGTTTATGGTATAGTTCAGCAATCCAAGGGACATATCCTGCTCTATAGCGAAGAAGGCGAAGGCACCACCTTTAAGATCTTGCTGCCGGCTGTGAGAGGCGAGCTGGATCCTCTGGAAGACAGAGGCCCCAAACAACTGGTGCAGGGGAAAGGTGAATCCATCCTGATCGTGGAAGATGAAGATGCCCTGCGCCGCTATGTGACACGTATGATCACTAGCCTGGGCTACAAGGTCAGTTCCTGCTCCAGCGGTATGGAAGCTCTGGAGACCATCCGTCACGGTCTGCGTCCGGATCTCATCGTTACAGACATAGTGATGCCGGGAATCAATGGCCGGGAGATGGCAGAACAGGCCAGAGAGATTGTTCCAGGGCAGAAAGTGCTCTTTGTATCCGGGTTCAACGACGATGTGTTGGTGAATCAGGGCATCATCAAAGCCGATCTCACCTATATTCAGAAGCCTTTTTCCAAGAATGATATATCCATCAAGATTGCCGAAATGCTGAAGCAGGGCTCCGATACTGATGCAAAGTCCAATTTCCACATCCTCCTGCTGGATGATGACGAGGGAATCCGGAATTTGTATAAGCGCAGTTTCGAGCGCAAAGGCTACCTCTATCAAGCCGCTGCCACGGTGGAAGAAGCTTTGGAAGTGCTAAAAAACCATAAGGTTGACCTCCTGCTACTAGATATGAACCTGGGGATAATCTCCGGGGAGCAAGCTCTGGCCAAGATCCGTGAAGAAGGATATCTGGTACCGGTGGTGCTGCTATCTGGCCTGGTGGATCAGCAAAGAGTCTCTGCCCTACGCTCTATGGGTGTGGTGCAGTTCTTTGAAAAAGGCTTTACCAATCAGGCTTTGTACGATTTCATCAAGGTGATGGCGGCTGCGCCTGTCAGTGAACAGTGAACAGTGAACAGTGAACAGATAGGTAAGCGCATAGCTGGGAGACTGCGGCTTCGCCTGTCAGTGAACAGTGAACAGAGAGGTATGTGTGAAGCTGGGAGACTGCGGTTTAGCTCTATTCACCATTAACTATTCACTATTAACCTGTAGGGGCAGACCGCGCCACCACGCCTTCTCTCTCCTTCGCTTCTTTAACGTTTCTTTAGCCTATCTTTAGCGTATCCTTAACCCTGGCTAAGGAAAGGCTTATCCTGTATTAAGTTATGGCTTCGCCAAGGGATTAGGGACTAGGGATTAGAGCTGCGTGCTTAACTGGTCTGCCCAATATTTGGTCTGCCAATTCACCCTGAAGCCTCACTTCGTTCAACTTCGGGGACCCCGAAATCTCCGCTTTGGCAGAGGCAGCGGAGCTGCCTGCAGCCCTGAAGGGGCCATTATCTGATAGCGATGGGCGGCAGCCCATCGACCAGGTCAGCATACGTTCATCATAAACAGATATCAATACCCCCAGCCTTGAAAACCATGGTTTTCAAGGCTGGGGGTATTGATTAGAAATAACAATCATACCTATGTTTACACAACGAGGGGCTTACGCTCCCTCGCTATGTTCTTTCGCCCACAAGGGGCTTTGTCAAGAGCCAGAGTCCCGATGGGACTCAGAATGAGTTTTCACACAGTCTCCTTCCCACGGTCTAATCACTATTCACTATTCACTCTCTTGTCACTTGTCACTCGTCACTCGTCACTCGTCACTTCCCTAAAGCGACAAGATGTCGCTTCCACTATGCGAAGCAGCGCAGCACTCGTCACTCGTCACTTCCCCAAAGCGACAAGATGTCGCTTCCACTATGCGAAGCAGCGCAGCACTTGTCACTCGCCGGCTCCATCGATATTCATGTCCTGATCTCAAGAAAAAAAACTTGCCTATTTATGTGCATACAGGATTCTTGCACCTATCTCAAACAAACTATCAGTGCTTGAATAGCAAAAAAGAATACAAGGGAGCAGCAAATGCGCTTGAAGACTTTTCCCGGAGGGGTTCACCCTCATGATTCAAAGCATTATTCCAATTCAGTCCCAATCACCTCAGCACCCTTGCCCACCAGAGTTCTAATCCCCGTTTCGCAACACATAGGCTCACCTTCCACGCCTATTGTCAAGGTTGGAGACGAGGTTCTAACCGGGCAAAAGATTGCTGATGCCTCGGGCTTTGTTTCCATCGCCCAGCATGCCACGATCAGCGGTAAGATCACCAAGATCGAGCGTTTTCCCCATCCCACCGGTAACGACCAGCTTGCCATCGAGATCACCGGAGATGGGTCTGACCGCTGGATTGAATTGGTGGATGAACCGGGTTTTCTGGAGCTCAGTGCTGATGAACTGAAGAAACGCATTGCCGATGCCGGTGTTTGCGGCATGGGCGGAGCCGGTTTCCCCACCCACGTGAAGCTTTCACCTCCTCCAGACAAGAAGATCGATACTGTGATCCTGAATGGCGTGGAGTGCGAACCTTTCCTCACCTCGGATCATCGCCTGATGCTGGAGCACAGCACGGAGATTTTGCAGGGCCTGAAGGTCTTGCTCAAGGTCACCGGAGCAAAACAAGGTATGATCGGCATTGAAGCCAATAAGCCCGATGCCATCAAGGCCTTTCAGCAGCTCCTGGCCAAAGAGCCCTCTATCAGTGTTGTTCCCCTCAAGCTGCAGTATCCTCAGGGAGCTGAGAAACAGCTAATTTATGCCGCCACTCGCAAGAAAGTTCCCAATAAGGGCGGCTTGCCTTTGGCAGTTGGTGTGGTGGTGCAAAACGTCGCCACAGCCTTTGCGGTCTATGAAGCCTGCCGTTACAAGAAACCCTTGGTGGAACGTGTGATCACCATCAGCGGTCCTATCGTGAAGAAGCCTGCCAATTACCGTGCCCGGATCGGCACCATCTTCTCCGAACTGGTGGCTCTTTCCGGCGGTGCCAATGAAATGATCTCCAAGATCATCTCCGGCGGGCCGATGATGGGTTTTGCCATTCCCACGCTTGAAGCTCCCATGAGTAAAGGCTCTTCCGGTCTCTTGCTCTTTGGCGAAAAACAAGCTCACGACCTGGCGGAGCACGATTGTCTGCGCTGTGCCCGCTGCGTGGACGTCTGTCCCTTGAATCTGATGCCCAGCATGATAGCCAATGCTGTGAAATATAAAGATCTGGATATGGCGGTTAAGGCCGGCTTGAACGACTGTATGAAATGCGGCAGCTGTGCCTATGTTTGCCCTGCTCATATCCGGCTGGTGCAATGGATAGACACCGGTAAAATGCGCTGGGCAGATATGCAACGCAGCAAGGAAAAAGCGAGGAAAGCATAATGAGAGAAAGATTAGTAGTTACTCCTGCTCCCCATCTGCATGACCGCACCAATATCCCAATGGTGATGTGGAATGTGGTGATCGCCCTTGTCCCTGCTCTGATTGCCGCAGTCTGGTTTTGGGGCATCAAGAGCTTGATCCTCACCCTTCTGGGAGCCGTTGCGGCAGTGGTCACGGAAGCTCTGGTGCAAAAGTTTCGCAAGGTACCCGTCTGTGTAGCGGATGGTTCTGCCTTCCTCACCGGTATGCTGCTCTCCTTCAATATCTCCGTGGGAGCGCCCTATTGGCTTCCCGTGGTGGGTGCAGTCTTTGCCATCATAGTCGGCAAACAAGTCTTTGGCGGCTTGGGTAATAACCCGGTCAATCCCGCTCTCTTGGGACGTGCCTTCCTCTTGGCTTCCTGGCCCACGCTGATGACAGACAAATGGGTAGCGGCCAAGAATGCTGCCATGAGTGGCTTGAACGATCTGAGCCTGATAGCAGCAGATAGCCTGCAGGTTGGCTTCCCCAAGGCTTACAATCTGGTCACCGGTGCTACACCTCTGAAGGTAGCTCAAACCCTTCGGGACAGCACCTGGATCAGTTCCTTAAGCCCGGATCAGGTGGCAAACAAGGCTCTGAGCCTTTCCATCTTTGAGAATCTCTTTGATTTTGGCACCCTGCGCAGCCTCTTTGTGGGCAATATAGGCGGATGTATTGGCGAAGTCTCCGTCTTTGCTCTGCTCTTGGGTGCACTCTGGTTGCTTTATAAAAATATCATCGATTGGCGCATTCCCTCTGCCTATCTGGGAACCGTCTTTGTGATAGCCTTCTTCTTTGGCGGCATCCCCGGTTCCTCACTCAGTCTGGGCTTGCCCTTCTTCCATCTCTTCTCCGGCGGTTTGATGCTGGGAGCCTTCTTTATGGCGACAGACTATACAACGACACCGCTCACCAAGAAGGGAAGGATTATCTTCGGTGTGGGCTGCGGCCTTTTAACCATGGTCATCCGCCTGGTGGGAGGATATCCCGAAGGCGTGTCCTACAGTATTCTCTTCATGAATGTGATGAGCCCGCTGATCGACCGTATGACCATGCCCAAAGCTTTTGGTGAGGTGAAGAAATGAAAGATTACCTGCGTTTGACCATCACTCTCCTGCTCTTCTGCGTGGTTGCCAGTGGAATCCTGGCCTATGTGAATTCCCTCACTGCACCCATCATCTCAGAACGCAAACAGGCAGAAGAAGTGAAGACCCGGGAGACTCTCATTCCCGGAGCTCAGTTCACCGAGCACAAAGCCGCAGCCGATAGCAGCTTCGTGTATTATGTTGCCACCAAGGACAGTCTGGTGGCAGGCTACACCTTTATTGCCATAGGGGCGGGATATGCCGGGCCTGTGAAGACCATGGTCGGCCTTGATAAGGATATGAAAGTCCTGGCCATCCAAGTGGTTGATCAGGGTGAAACTCCCGGCTTGGGAGCAAATTGTGCCAAGGAAGATTTCCCTGCCAGATTCGCCGGCAAAGCCGAAGAGGAAATGCTGGTGGATAAGGACGGCGGACAGATCAAATCTCTCACCGGTGCCACGATCACTACCCGTGCCATAGCCAATTCCATCCGGGACTGCATCAAGATTCTAAAGACAGACCTGCAGCCGGAAGGAGGTGCCTTATGAACTTCATGAAAGAACTTACCAAGGGGCTGATCAAAGAGAACCCGATCTTTGTGATCGTGCTGGGAATGTGCCCCACTCTGGCTGTCTCCACTTCGGTATCCAACGCTCTGGGCATGGGCCTGGCAGCGACCTTTGTGTTGATCTGCTCCAATATGTTCATCTCCCTGATCAAAAACGTCACCCCCGATAAGATTCGCATTCCGGTTTATGTGGTTGTGATCGCTGCCTTTGTGACTATCGTTGATATGGCGATGGCAGCCTATGTGCCGGCTCTGCACAAGAGCCTGGGCATCTTTATCCCGCTCATCGTGGTGAATTGCATCATACTGGGCAGAGCTGAGGCTTTTGCCAACAAGAACAATATGATCAATTCCATCGCCGATGGCATCGGGATGGGCTTGGGCTTTACACTCTCGCTCACCGTGGTTGCCACAATCAGGGAGATTCTGGGTAACGGCACCTGGCTCAATATCCGGGTCTTGCCTACTACCTATTCACCCATGCTGGTGGCCATTCTGGCTCCCGGAGCCTTTATCACTCTGGGCTTCCTGATGGCGCTGATGAATATGCTGAAGGAGAAGAAATAAAGATGGGATACCTCGGCGAAATATTTGTAATGGCGATGACCGCCATCTTTATCCAGAACTTCGTGCTCTCCCGTTTCTTGGGACTTTGCCCCTACCTGGGCGTCTCCAAGAAGCTCGATTCTGCAATGGGTATGGGCCTGGCGGTGATCTTTGTGATGACGCTGGCCTCTGCCTTCACCTTCCTGATCAATAAGTACCTGCTGATCGCTTTCCATCTGGAATATCTGCAGACCATAGCCTTCATCCTCACAATCGCTGCCCTGGTGCAGTTTGTAGAGATGGTGATCCAGAAGAATGCTCCTGCTCTCTACAAATCTCTGGGTGTTTATCTTCCTCTCATCACTACCAACTGCGCAGTGTTGGGTGTGGCAATCCTGAATACCAAGAGCTTCCGCGCCGATGGTGTGACGGCCTATAACTTCCAGGATGCAGTCCTGAACGGCTTCTTCAGCGGAGTGGGCTTCACCTTTGTGCTGCTGGTCATGGCAGGGATGCGGATGCGTCTGGAATTGGTGCCTCTGCCCAAGAGCATGAAGGGCATGCCCATCGGCTTGATCCTGGCAGGAACCATGGCTCTGGCCTTCTACGGCTTTATGGGCTTCAAGATTTAAGGGGAGAGGATGATGTATTTAGTAATATTAGAAACCAGCCTGGCCTCCACTCTCACGCTTCCCATCCTGATTGTGGGCGGACTGGGAGCCATCTTTGGCTTGGTTCTCGCCTTTGCCTCCAAGGTCTTTCATGTGGAGATCGACCCCAGAGTGGAACAGATCACTGCAGCTCTTCCGGGAGCCAATTGCGGTGCCTGTGGGATGCCCGGTTGTGCCGGCTATGCCGATGCTATCGTCCATAACGGCGAGCTGATCAACAAGTGTGCCCCGGGTGGCAGTGACGCCGTCTTTGCCATTGCCAAGATCATGGGCGTGGAAGCCAGCACCAGTGTGCGCAAAGTGGCTGTGATTCATTGCAGCTCCGGTGGCTACGAAAACACCAAGTGGCGCTATTCCTACGAGGGAGTGAGCTCCTGCAAAGCTGCCGTCAATATCGCCGGTGGACCCAACAAGTGCAACTTCGGCTGCATGGCGCAAAACGACTGCATGAATGCCTGTATGTTCGATGCCATCAGTCTGGATGAGAATGGAATACGCCAGATCAACTATGACAAGTGCACCGGTTGCGGAGCCTGCGCCGTGGCTTGCCCGCGTCAGCTCATTATGCTGATCCCCATCGATCACTCTGTCTATATCAAGTGCTCTTCAAAAGACAAAGGCAATATCGCCAAGAGTGTCTGCGGCAATAACCAGCCTTGTATCGGCTGTGGAATCTGCAGCAGGAACTGCCCCGTCAATGCCATCACCATCACGGACAATCTGGCACGCATAGACTACGATGTCTGCATCAATTGCGGCATCTGTGCCACCAAATGTCCCACTCATGCCATTCAGGATCTCCTGGCAGGAAAACGCAGGAAAGCCGAGATCAATCCCGATAAATGCGTGGGCTGCCACATCTGTGCCAAGAATTGCCCGGTCGATGCCATTGCCGGAGAGCTCAAGGAAAAACACGTGGTGGACAAGGACAAGTGCGTAGGTTGCGAGATCTGCTTCCAGAAATGCCCCAAGAAAGCCATTGAAATGAAATGAAGATATACTGCAAACTGCAGATTTAATCACCTAAACGTCATTATTAGGGGAGCAGCCCCTGTAACGGGGGCTGCTTTCAAACATTCTACTACTGGGGCTCGGCTACCTGATACAAAAGGAGTTATTGTGAAACTGAAGATCTGGACTCTTGTTTTTACACTGGCCATGTTACTGCCCGCCTTTGCTGCTGCACCAAGAGAGGGTACTGGAGAGCGTCCGCTCTATTCCAACCGCCTGATCAAGATCAAACTTTCACCGGAAGCAATTCAAAGAGCTCAATTGCCCCAGAGCTTGTATGCTGAAGCAAGCAGTTTTGGCATTAATGAGTTGGATCAGGTAATGACACGTCAGGGTGGGCAGAAACTGATAAGAGCTCACCGCAGACTAAACAACCGGGAATGGGAAGCCAGAACAGGCTTTGACCGCTGGTTCCTGGTCGAGTTGGATGGTCGCAGCCCAGTTGAAGAAGCAATAGCTGCCTTCCGTCAAAATCGCTACGTGGAAACTGCCGTACCAGAATTCTATGCCTATGCCACAGCAGTTCCCAACGATACTTATTATCCCAATAACTGGGGACACAACAACACTGCCCAGTTGCCAGGTTATACAGCCAGTGGACACACAGGCCCGGGAGTAGGCACTGTGGGCTTTGACTCAGATATGCAGCTTGCCTGGGATCAATCTCAAGGCTATGGCTCCAGCAGCATTATCATCGCCATCATAGATTCCGGAGTGGATACGGCTCATGAAGATCTACGCCTGGTAACTGGATACGATTATGGCGATAATGACGCCAATCCAATGGACGACAGTAATGATCCGGGACATGGCACCTGTTGTGCTGGCATTGCGGCCGGCAGGGCAAATAACAGCCTCGGAATCGCCGGAGTGGCAGGAGGCTGCAGCGTGATGCCGCTGAAGGTAGCAAATACCGCCGGCGACATGTACTTCACAGCAATCAACAACGCCATCACTCACGCAGCCGATAATGGAGCGCATGTGATCAGCATGAGTTTAGGAATTGAGGGAGGAAGCGCAGAGGGTTCCTTTCCCAGCACGGACACTGCCCTGGAATATGCTTATGGCCAGGGAGTGGTAATCTTTGCTGCCACAGCTAATGCCAACACCTCTGCTATTGCTTATCCCTCCAATCATAATAAAGTTATCAGCGTAGGCGCTGCAAGCCCCACCGGCCAGAGAAAAAGCGCTACCTCATCCGATGGTGAAACCTGGTGGGGTTCCAACTACGGGGTAAATACTCAGGACTCACCCAATGCTGTCGACATCATGGGGCCAACAATTCTCCCAGCGACCGATATCACAGGAGCTGCAGGATATGAAGCAGGTAACTATGACCTGTATTTTAACGGTACTTCCTGTTCCACTCCCTATGTAGCTGGAGTTGCTGCCTTGCTGCTTTCCAAAGATCCGTCTCTTACACCAGCTCAGGTCTGGACTGCTATGAAAAGTAGTGCCACAGACATGACAATTGACGGCGGAGCTGGTTGGGACAGATACACGGGTTATGGCATGGTCAATGCCAATGCTGCCCTGAATACACTCACCCCCGGTTTGCCAGTTTGCACTATCACCTCTCCAGCCAGTCTCTCCACCATTCTAAAGGGAACAACAGTATCCTTCAACGTTACCGCCACAGACAGCGATGGAAGCATCAACCGGGTGGATTTCTATGTGGATAACGTTCTCAAACACACGGACTATGCAGCACCGTATTCCTGGGCATGGGCAACCAGCAGTGAAGCTGTGGGGCAGCACATTCTAAAGGCAATCGCCTTCGATAATGTCAGCAATCAGACCTTCGCAGAAGTGTCTGTGCTGCTAATCAACCAGCCTAATGAAGGTTTTGAATCAGCAAACTTCACTGCCTATCCTTGGACTAATAATAGCACTATTCCCTGGACTGTGCAGAGTTCAGAGAAGTATGCGGGAACCTATGCCGCCAAGAGCGGTGGTATTACACATTCTGGCACAACAACCCTAAGTATTGCCCTCAACGTAACCCAAAACGATGCCATATCTTTCTATCAGAAAGTCTCATCAGAGTCAGGTTACGACTTCCTGAGATTCTTTATCGATGGAGTACAGCAGGGAGAATGGTCTGGCACAGGAGTTTGGACACCGCAGTTTTATCCGGTGACAGCAGGCCTCAGAACCTTTTCTTGGACTTATTCCAAAGACAGTGCCGATACAGCAGGAAGCGATTGTGCCTGGTTGGATGATATAGCATTCCCGCCCTATGCAATGTACTACGCTCCTCCCCAAAACCTCGCTGCCTTGGGAGGGAACAATGTTGTAAACCTAAGCTGGTCGGCACCAGCCTCGGGCTCGCCTACTGGCTACATGATCTACAAAAACGGTTCCTATCTCACCACAACAACCAATCTTAGCTATACAGACAATGCCGTTACAAACGGACAAAGCTACCAATACTATCTGATCGCCGCATATACTGGAGGACAATCCGAGTCGACAGCCACTGTAACCGCAACCCCCAATCCTGTTTCCTATGCTGAGATTGGCAGCGGTACTGCAACTACCACAGGTAGTACAGCTTCACCCATCAATATCTACTACAAAAGCTTGCATGGTCAATCCATCTACACCAAAGCCGAGCTCAACGCAGCAGGTGTCTTTGGCCCAATAAATATTACTGCCCTGGGATTTTATGTGGTAAGCCGCCCAAATCTGGCTTTACCGAACTTTTTGATCAGAATGAAGCACACCAATGATAGCAACGTGGCAAATTGGCAGACTTCTGCAAACCTAACCACGGTTTACAGTAGTAGTTCCTACCTACCCACCGCCGGGGGCTATGATATGCTAACTTTCAGTACGCCTTTCATCTGGAATGGCATCGATAACATACTGGTAGATACAGCCTTTACCATGGTGGCCACAGACACAAGCTCCGGGACAATCAGATATAACACCTTAACCAATGGCTATAGATATGTCCGAAGTGACACCGCATCACAAACATCAATCTTCACCGGAGGCTACACAAGCACATACAGACCCAATATCCGCATTTTGGTCTCAGAGCTTGCATCAGTGGATATCCCCTTCGCAGAAGGCTTTGAGAATGGACTGAATAACTGGGAAGCACGGAACACAGGCCAGACAAACTACTGGATGAACGGTACAGCTACAAATCATACCGGAACCAGGGCAGTCTACATCACAAACAATGGCTCAAACAATGCTTATACAACAAACGCAAGCTCTGTGACACACCTCTTCAGAGATGTCAGGTTCCCCTCCGGGACTGATAGCTTCAAGCTGCGCTTTGTCTGGAAAGGCCAGGGCGAAGGCGCCTCCACTTTCTATGACTGTCTGCGAGTCTTTCTGATCAATCCGGGTGATCCACTCAGTGCCGGAACGGAGCTGAGCAGCGGTCAGCTAGGCAACTCTTACAACCTTACTGACACTTGGAATGAAGTGACGCTGGACTTGCCAGCTGGCTTAAACGGTCTTACCAGACGTCTGGTCTTTAGCTGGCGCAATAATGCCAGCCTCGGAAGCCAGCCTCCTGCTGCTGTGGATAATATCCGGATTGTGCTGGGCAACCAGAGCGATGCTGCTGTCGTGATCGACGATACTGTAAATATCACACCTCCCCCCGTGACAATTCCGGGCGAGGGTGCTGTGAATCTCAGCCTGGTGATCACCGGTTTGACAGAAGGCACGGAAACCGTGATCGTCACCACCGGCTACGATTCCATCGATTCTCCTTATGAGAATGCCGGACTGGACTTGGTGCTCAGCGGAGCAGAGTTTACCGGCACTACCCTGAATATCACCCACAACCTGGGCTTCATCCCTCAGCAATTGGCCTACCGGCTCGGCGAAGGTGCCTGGAACGTGGTGGGTAACCCCGGAGATTGGGGCACAACCACTGCTTATTTCTCCATTCCTGCCGCCAAAGCCGAGGGCGACCTCTATATTGCTTTCACAAATAGCTCGGACGGCACCTTGCCTCTCACTCTGAGCGCTTTTCAAGCCAGCATCGCCTATAGCGGCGGAGTGCAATTGAATTGGATCAGCGCCACCGAGACCGGACTTCTGGGCTATTATCTCTTCCGCTCCGAAACGGAGAGTCTGGACAATGCAGCCCTGATCACGGAACTGATTCCTGGCAGCAACACCTCCACGGAACAGCATTACACCTATCAGGATCAGGAAGTCCTGCCCTCCACTCAGTATTATTATTGGCTTCAGGGCGTGGATCTCGATGGCTGGGTGGCCTACTACGGCCCGATCAGCATTGTTACAGACGACAGTAATGGCCCCGGCACTCCGGAGATTCCTCTAAACACAGCCCTGATCGATAACGTTCCCAATCCCTTCAATCCTGAGACCGCCATCCGCTACAGTGTGGATGCAGCTGCTTTTGTGGAGCTGGAAGTCTATAACAGCCGGGGACAATTGGTCCGCAGCCACAGAGCTTCACATCATAACGCCGGGTATTACACTTGGTATTTTGATGGACGTGATGAGGGGGGTCGCGAACTCTCCAGCGGAGTCTATTATTACCGCATGACCAGCGACGGACAGCGCTTCCAACGAAGGATGCTGCTGCTCAAGTAAATAGCGTTACAACTCATAAGCAAACGGCGATCTTCGGATCGCCCTTTGCATATGGTTAACAAGTTAATGGGCTGTTAATGCTACGCTGCTGTCGCGGGTTGGGCTTGGGCAGGAAAGCTCTCCGAGCTCAGTAGCCTCACATGGGTTTACTAAAGTCAGTAAGCCCTGAAGGGGCGTCCTCTGTAAGCGATGGGTGGCAACCCATCGACCAGCGTTTATCACAAATAAACATCCCTCACCCCCTGTCATGAAAACCGAGGTTTTCATGACAGGGGGTGAGGGATTAAACCATAATCATTATCTATACCCTATTGTTCCAGGGGTCTACACCCCTGGCACAAGTTAATAGTGAAGAGTTAATGGTGAAAAGAGGTGCAGCCGTTGTCTCCCAGCTATGCACCTGCCGATTTCGTCACCACGTCACCACTCTCTGATCACTCGTTACTATTGAAGGCGGTACGGCGACCGCCTCTACCCAAGCGAAGCAGCGCAGCTCTAATCCCTAGTCCCTAATCCCTAATCACTGTTAAGCGACAAGATGTCGCTTCCACTCTGGTCACTTGTCACTTGTCTCTCGCTAATCCGACACGCATGAGACACCCATGAGACACCCATGTGACACCCATGTTTCTTCATGCGTGTTAGATGGGTATAATAAGCGTTATAAATAAGTACTGAATTAGAGAGCAGACGGAAAGAACTGCGAATCCTCTGCTTAGGCGGAAGGCTCCGTCGCGGAATTCTCTGCACGTTTTCTGGCAGTGTGCTCCAGGATCTTCTTGCGAATGCGGATGGCATCCGGAGTGATCTCCAGCAGTTCATCCTCGCCCACATATTCCATGGCTTGTTCCAGATTGAAGATGCGGGGCGGGATCAGTTTGATGGCGTCGTCCTTGCCGGCAGCGCGATTGTTGGTGAGCTTCTTGCCACGGCAGACGTTGATCACGAGGTCTTTGTCTTTGGCATGCTGACCCACCACCATGCCGGCATAAACCTCTGTATTGGGAGAGATAAAGAAGGTTCCGCGCGGCTGGAAGGCATTGAGCGAATAACCCAGTGCAACTCCGCTTTCCAGAGCGACCAAAGAGCCGTGACTGGAGCCGGTGATCTCTCCCCGGTATTCTTCATAACCGGAAAAACACTGGGTCATAATGCCGGTACCGCGGGTCTCGGTGAGAAATTCATTTCTGCAGCCGATCAAACCCCTGGCAGGAATCTTGAAATCGAGGCGGGAATAGCCATCCACTGCGGGAGTCATGGTAACCAGTTCACCCCGGCGCGAACCCATCATATCGATCACGGTGCCCACAAATTCCTGTGCCACTTCCACAACTGCCAGTTCGATGGGTTCCATGAGTTTGCCGTCTATTTCTTTGAAGAGAACCCGAGGCTTGGAAATCTGAAATTCGTAACCTTCCCGGCGCATGTTCTCCATCAGAATGGAGAGTTGAAGCTCCCCTCTGCCTTTGACGGTGAAGGTATCTACCGAGCCGGTGCGCTCCACCACGATGGAGACGTTGGTCTGCAGTTCTTTCTGCAGCCGTTCCCATATCTTGTTGGATGTGAGCCACTTGCCACTTCGTCCCATGAAGGGGGAGTTGTTTATCACAAATTCCACGGCAATGGTGGGTTCATCGATACTAAAGCTGGGAAGCGGGATGGGATTGTCTTTGTTGGCAATGGTTTCGCCGATGTCGACCTGTTCCAAACCGCCCACGCAGACGATGTCCCCGGCGTGCGCAATCTTCACTTCTTTCTTGGCCAGACCGCTGTAGGTGAAGAGATTGGAGACCTTGCCGATCACCTTGCTGCCGTCACGTTTGAGCAGTGCCACTTCATCGCCTACGTGCAGGTTGCCGTTGTGAATCTTGCCGGTGCCCAGCTTGCCCAGATAGTTATCGTATTCAATGGCAGAAGTCAGCATCTGGAAAGGCTTTTTTCTATCTCCCTTGGTATCCGGAACCTTGGCAATCACCAAGTCCAGCAGGGGGAAGATATTTTTGGGCTCGTCACCGATTTCAGAGATGGCATAGCCGTCCTTGCCGGAGGCATAAATCACGGGGAAATCGAGCTGTTCGTGCTGAGCATTCAGTTCCAGGAAAAGCTCGAAGATCATATCCAGCACATCATGCGGCCGGGCGTTGGGTCTATCTATCTTGTTGATCACCACGAGGGGTTTAAGTCCCATCTCGAGGGCATTTTTGAGCACATATTTGGTCTGCGGCATGGGACCTTCAAAGGCATCCACCAGCAGGAGCACCGAATCCACCATCTTCATGATGCGCTGCACTTCCCCGCCAAAATCGGAGTGGCCGGGGGTGTCCACCAGGTTGATTTTGTAGCCGTTGTAGGTGAGAGAAGCGCACTTGGAAAAGATGGTAATGCCCCGCTCTTTTTCTATGTCGTTGGAATCCATAATTCTTTCTACTACTGCCTCATTGGCACGGAAGACTCCGGCTTGACGCAGCATGGCGTCCACCAGAGTGGTCTTCCCGTGATCAACGTGGGCAATGATGGCTATGTTCTTGATTTTGTACATTCTTATCCCTTTTCTTTAGGTTTGAGGTGTCATAATCCTTGGAATGGCAAAACCGTCAATGCATGTTGCTGAAATACTTACTTTAAGGAGGATCTTGTGCCCTGTTTCACTCTCTTCACGATTTTTTTCTTGCCCAAACCCTATCTGTCAAAAAGACTGCACAACATTGAGAAATTAACTATTTTTTCCCCATATAGAGCAAATCCTGGAAGCAGGTTGTGCTACTAGTAAATTGTAATAAGGAGACTATATGCGAAGTTTTCTCTGCTCAACCGGGGCAATGCTGATCATGGCGTTGTTGCTATCGATCTTGCCCCTCTCAGGCGCTTACTTAACTTTTATGCCTACCACAGTTACCCAACCGGATGGCACCAGGCTGGAGTGCTTTGCCTCCGGTGATGAATATCACAACTGGCTGCACGATAAGGACGGCTACACTATTATCCAAGACCAATCCACCGGCTACTACAGCTATGCCCAGCGAAGTGGAGAAGAGATTGTGGCAAGTGAGCTGATCGCCGGGCGGGACAACCCTGCCATGCGTGGACTAGCACCCAATATCAACATCAGCCGTGAGGCCTATCGGGAACTGCGCAACACCAGATTCCAGATGCCGGATACACGGGACGCTCCCACCACGGGAACCATCAACAACCTCGTGGTCTTCATCCGCTTCAGTGGTGAAGCAGAATTTGGACAGAATATCTCCACCTATGACGGCTGGTTCAACACAGGCGCCAGTTCTCAGAAGGGCTATTTTCAAGAAGCTTCATACGGTCAACTGACGGTCAACACTACTTTCTATCCTGCTCCCACAGGAGGCTATGTAGTCTCCTGGCAGGACAGCCATGCCAGAGGCTATTTCCAACCCTACAATGCTTCGACAAACACCATTGGATATCAAAACGATGATCAAAGGACAGATCGTGAGTTTGATCTCTTGGAAGCCGCCATAGCCGGAGTTGGCTCAGCCGTTCCTGCCGACCTGGTGATAGATTCCGATAATGATGGCCAGGTGGATAACGTGGTCTTCATCGTTAGTGGTTCAGCCGGAGCCTGGAGCAGTCTCCTCTGGCCTCATCGCTGGTCGATATACGATCGCACAGTAACCTTGAGAGGCAAGAGAGTCTATGACTTCAACTTCCAACTTAAGGACTTCCTGGCCGGTAGCAACGTTGGTGTGATCTGCCACGAGTTCTTCCACACTCTCGGTGCTCCCGATCTGTATCATTACAACGAAAGCGTCTTCACTCCAGTGGGAAGCTGGGACTTGATGGAAAACAACACCAATCCGCCCCAGCACATGGGTGCTTTTATGAAGTGGAAATATGGAGATTGGATTGACTCCATCCCGGTTATCACCAACAACGGCACCTACACCTTGAATCCCCTGACCTCCCCAACCAACAACTGCTACAGGATAAACTCTCCCAGTTCCAGCACAGAATACTTCGTGGTGGAATACCGCAGGAAGACTGGCACCTATGAGAACTCTCTGCCAGGCTCCGGACTGCTGATCTACAGGATCAATACCACAGTAGGTGAAGGCAATGCCGAAGGCCCTCCGGATGAAGTCTATCTCTACCGTCCAGGAGGCACCACCTCAGCCGATGGAACAGTCAGTTCAGCCAACTACAGCTCTAGCGTTGGCCGCACTGCCATCAATGCTACCACAAATCCCACTCCCTTCCTCACCAGTGGAGCTGCTGGAGGCCTTGATCTATCGGGTATTGGCGCTGCAGGCACAACCATCAGCTTCACCAATAACGGCGGAATTAACGCTGGAACTCCCACCTGTGAGATCACCTCTCCGGCAGATGAAGCTGTCTTTAATCTGGGAGAGAGCATCACGGTGAACGTTACCGCCACAGACTCTCGCAGCGTGAGCCGCGTGGAGTTCTACCTGGATGGCTCTGCCAGTCCTACTTATACAGACTCATCGTCCCCCTATTCCTGGGTATGGAACACTTCCAGTTCCACAGGCGGAGTTCACTCCATCATGGCCAAAGTGATCGACAACCAGAATCTCTTTGCCACAGATCAGATCTCCATCTCTCTGCTAGCTCCTGCCCATGAAGGCTTTGAATCTGGCAATTTCAGCACTTACCTTTGGTCAAACATCAGCTCAAGTCCCTGGACAGTGCAGACAGCAGAGAAACTCTCCGGCAGCTATGCCGCCAAGAGCGGAACCATCATAGACGGCGGGCAGACCACCCTGTCTCTAAACCTGAATATCAACACCGCTGGAAACATCAGCTTCTACTTCAAGACATCCTCCGAATCCAGCTATGACTTCCTGAGATTCTATATTGATGGAGTGGAGCAAGGCTCCTGGTCCGGAGAAGTTAGCTGGACTCTGGTGAGCTTCCCTGTGACTGCCGGTCTTAAAACTTTCACCTGGATCTATTCCAAGGATGGAAGCGTATCCAGCGGAAGCGATTGTGCCTGGCTGGATCACATCATCTTCCCGCCTCATGCAGTGTTAAACCCACCCACTATCACCTGGAATCCCTCCTCCATCACTCAGGAATTACTCCCCAATGCCACTGCCAGCCAAACCCTGCAGATCGGCAACAGCGGAGATCAAACTCTGAATTACACCTGCAGCCTGCCCACTGGCTCTTCAGTTGTATTGAACGAAAGCTTTGAAAACGCAGGCAGCATCCCCACAGGATGGGCGCAGGAAAACGTCTCGGGAGATATTGCCCCCTGGATCTTTGCCACTGGTGGATACAACAGCAACCCATCCGCTGCCTACGATGGCACCTATAACGCCAGATTGTACAAGGCCAGCTCAACTGCCTCCGTCACCCGGCTCATGACTCCGGCAATGAACCTAAACGGAGCAGCATCCGCCAGCCTGAGTTTCTGGCACACTCAAGCATTATGGGTAAGTGATCAGGATGAATTAAGAGTCTATTACCGCACCTCCAGCAGCGGAAGCTGGACTCTTCTGGCCAGCTATACAAATAGTATCACCACCTGGACAGAAGAAACCATCAGCCTACCAAATCTCACTGGCACTTACCAGATCGGCTTTGAAGGAACGGCCAAATACGGCTGGGGAGTTTGCCTGGACAAAGTGGTGGTGACAGCTCAAATGGGCGCAACCACCCCCTGGATCACTCTGAACGGGGGACTCTCTGCCAGCGGAAGCATCGCTGATGGCGGAGCCAATCAGACTATCACCATTAGCCTCAACAGCACCGGTCTTAACCCAGACACCTACAACTCCACCATCACTGTCACCAGCAACAGCGCTACCAATTCCTCCTTCACTATCCCCGTAGCCCTGACGGTTCTGGCTCCCACTCCAGAGATCAACGTGAGTGTGAATAGCCTGGCATTTGGCACTCAGATGATCAACACCAGCCAAAACCAAAGCTTCCAGATCAGCAACACCGGAAATGGTACCCTGAGCGGAAACATCAGCACTCCTGCAGGTTACACGGTTGCCTTGGCTGCCAGCCCGGAGAGTCCCGCCAAAACAGATGCTCAGAAGCCAGAACGCTCCCTGCCTCAGGACAGAAACACCCTGGCATACACCGTGGGAACAGGAGCCACCAAGACCTTCACGCTCACTTTCACGCCCACCGCGGTGCAAGCCTACAACGGTAACGTGACCATCACCCATAATGCTGCCGGGAACAGCAAAACCATCGCCCTGAGCGGACAAGGCGGCAAGCCCACTATCGGCTTCTCTGCCACCAGTTTCAGCAAGAATCTGGCTCCCGGACAGACGGATTCTCAAGTCTTGACCCTCTCCAACAGCGGCAACCTTGCTCTGAATTACTCTCTGGCCATCTCCGGATTCCCCACTTGGTTAAACATGGGCGGAAACACCACCCTCGCCGGCAGCATCGCCGCAGGAGCCTCTGCCCAGGATATCACCCTCAGCTACAACGCTACCGGCCTGGCTCCCGGAAACTACAACGCCACAATCGTCTGCAGTTCAAACGATCCCGCCACTCTCAGCCAGAATATCTCCGTGGCTCTGACCGTGAGAATCCCGATTGCCATCACTGCTCCCAACACCGGATTCACTTGGCCGGGTGGAGCCTTGAGAAACATCAGCTTTGGCTACTCCGGCACCGGCAGTTCCGTGGAGCTCTTCCATTCCTTTGACAACGGCAACACCTGGAGCTCCGGCACTGTGATCAACGTGGTAAGCGGCACAAACACCTATGGCTGGATCGTGCCCAACAACCCCTCCACGACCTGTAAAATCAAGCTGGTCGATAGCGTGGCGCCCAATGCCGAAAGGATCTCCAACGTCTTCACAATCTCCGCTCCGGCCCAGCCTTTGATCACGATCACAGCTCCCACCAGCGGAGTAAGCTGGGAGATTGAAGAAAGCTACAACATCACCTGGACTCATTTGCTCTTGCACCCGGAAGTGGAGCTCTTTTACAGCCTGGACAACGGCTCAAGCTGGAGCCCCATCGCCACGGTTCCCGCCGCAGATCTCTCCTACTCCTGGCTCTGCCCTGCCACTCCTTCCTCTCAAGCCAAGATCAGAATCTGGGATGCCATGGATCACAACAGCATGGCAATCAGCAACTTGTTTGCGCTGATCAACCCCGCACCACCTTCCATACCCCAGGATCTGACCATCAGTTATCTGGAGGGAAATGTGACTTTGAGCTGGAGCGCTTCGACCGGAAATCCCACCGGATACCGGATTTATCGCAGCAGCGGCGTGGATTTCCTGCCAGAGGATACAGAACTGGTGGAGACCAGACCAGCCACAGAGACATCCATCACGATTCCCGCCTCCACGAGCAAAGCCTTCTACCGGGTAATTGCTTACAGGAATTGAACTAAGCCGGGCGCATGACGTCTGATAGACTTGTCTATAGGGATCGCACCTTGCTGCGATCCCTTCTTTTTCCTCTGCTGAACCTCTCTCACTTGTCACCCCTTGGAAACGCATCTCATACCCATGTGACACGCATGAAGAATCATGGGTGTCACATGGGTGTCACATGGGTGTCTCATGGGTGTCGTATCAGAAGTGACTAGCGACAAGATGTCGCTTCCACTATCTCTGCTTCTCTCCGTCATTCCTGCGACCGGGGTCCTCGCCAAACCGCTTGCGGTTTGGTGGGGTGGGAAGGCAGGAATCCATATTATAATGTGTCCTCTGTGGTTTAGAAAATCCGTGTAAATCCGTTCTATCTGTGTCATCCGTGTTCTATTCGGTAGTTTGCCCAGGTTGCGGCAGCAGCGCAGCTCTGGTCACTCCTAACTTCTAACCCCTAACTTCTAACTCATCGCCCCCTTTTGTATTGACATAAACAGCGGGTCTTTTAGTCTTGTTCTGAAAAATAACTAATAAAAGGGAGACGCTATGAAAACCAGCCATGGTGGACGCAGTTGGCAGCCGACACTCACTCTGGCCAAGCTCTTTGAAGAGCAAAACCAGTTTTTCGATGCGCTTGCAGCCTATGAACTGATCAGCCAGCACGATAATTCCCAGGCTATCCGGGAAAAGATCGAAGCTCTGCAATTGCGCATCCTTAGTGATCCCAACAATTCCTACGATCCCCGGATCGAGAAGCTTTTCACTCCCGAAGAGCTGGCATACCTGAAGATATTGAACCATCAAGGTTTTGATAATATGTCCCGCGCTGTGGAAAAGCTGAGCGAAGGCGTTTCCGGCAATGACCTCTATCTGGAACTGGATGATCTGGATCTGCTCGACCCCGAGGGTGGAGACGACATTCAGGATCTCCTCAATGAAATCGAGCAAAACGCCCAACAGACCTTTATTGAAGACCTTCCTGAAATCGAAGGCTACACTCTGAAGGATCTGATGACCGCACTTCTGGGACGTTACGATAAAAATCAGGCTCTCAGCGAGATCAAGCTCTCGGATTTCCTTTCCCTCTTTTTGGATCTGCAAAGCCTGAAACGTAAGGACTGATGTGAAACGAAAGATCGTTCACGAGTATAACCGTATCTGCGAGCGCTGCCTGCGTAAATGCAAACAGCGCAAAGAGGTGCATTTGCTCAGTTGTCCCCGCTACAATCCCAGGCCTATCCAGATGGAGATCAAATTCGTCTTTCCCAAGACGCCAAAAAAACCCAAAGCGTAAGCAGGACCTGTCGATGCGCATCATCACAGGTAAATACAAAGGACAGAAGATTCTGGGAGTCCCCGGGATCAGCACCCGTCCCACCACCGCCTTCAACCGCGAGACGATCTTTTCCATGTATCCCTATTACGAGGGCTACAGAGTGCTGGATCTCTTTGCCGGCACCGGGGCTTTTGGACTGGAATGCCTGTCCCGCGGAGCGGAGTGGGTGGACTTTGTGGAGTTTGCCACGCCCGCCATTGCCACACTTTTGGAAAACATCCAGAAGATGAAGTGTGGAGCGGATTGCCACGTGCATCGCCGCAGAGTGGAAGCCTATCTCAAGCTGCAGCACGAGCCCTATGATCTGATCTTTCTGGATCCGCCTTACAACAAAGGGCTGGTGGGTAAGTGCCTGGAGCTGATCTTCTCCGGCAATCTGCTCCAAACCGATGGCATCATAATCGCAGAGCACTCCCCCGGGGAAGCTATCCCGCCGGAGTATCTGAGCCACCAAACTGATCATAAACAGGGTAAAATCACCTGCTTTACAATATTTGAAAAAAGCATAGAGGAGTAAAAATGCTGAAGCTAAACCTCCATCCCAAGACTGTGGAGCGTGCCCGAGAAGCCGCTACCCAGATCTGCAGAAGCTTCGATTGGCTCTTTAACGACTACAGCTCACTGGCCATAGAACGCACCGTTCTGCGGCTGATGAGCATAGACGGTGCCACAGAAGATGGCAAACCCCTGCCCAATCTGATCGTGGATAAGCTCCGGGAAGATAAGCTGATAGAACGCGGAGCCGCCTATTGGATCGCCAATGCTATGGCGCAAACCGGCAAGAGCGCTCAGGATGTGGCGGAGCTCATCGCCGCAGGCGAGCTCGATCCCGGGCAAATTCCGGCTCAGGCACCGGATAAAGTCTTTCAGATCCTTAGTGTGGTCTCGGATCAGACTCTGGCGCATATCAGGGCTCAGAGACAGCATCGTGCCTCTCAGTTTGCCAAGTTCGGTCCCCGCCGCAAGCCTGCCATCTATGTGATCGTGGCCACTGGCAATATCTATGAGGACGTCAAACAAGCCCGGGCGGCTGCTATTGAAGGTGCGGATATCATCGCTGTGATCCGTTCCACGGCTCAGAGCCTGCTGGATTATGTGCCCTATGGCGCCACAACGGTTGGCTTTGGCGGCACTTATGCCACGCAGGAAAATTTCCGCATTATGCGGGCGGCTCTGGATGAAGTCTCCGAGCAGGAAAAACGCTATATCAGCCTCACGAACTATGCCAGCGGACTCTGCATGCCGGAGATCGCTGCCATGGGTGCACTGGAGCGGCTGGATCTGATGCTCAACGATGCCATGTATGGCATTCTCTTCCGCGACATCAACCCCAAACGCACGCTTTTGGATCAGTATTTCTCCCGCATGATCAATGCCTATGCCGGGATCGAGATTCAGACCGGGGAAGATAACTATCTCACCACCAGCGATGCCATCGAAAAGGCTTATACAGTAACTGCCTCGCAGCTTTTGAACGAGCAATTTGCCCTGCTCTCCGGGGTGAAGCCCGAAAAGATGGGGCTGGGGCATGCCTATGAGATCAATCCCGAGATCGAAAACAGCTTTAGCTACGAGCTGGCGCATGCGCTGCTCACGCGCACTCTTTTCCCGGATGCGCCCATCAAATACATGCCGCCCACCAAGTTTGCCAGCGGTAATATCTTCAAGACTCATCTGATGGATGCGATGTTCAATTTCATCGGCCAGCTCACCGGACAGGGTGTGCAGCTTCTGGGCATGATGACCGAAGCGATTCACACTCCGCACATCGCCGATCGCTCTCTGGCCATCGAGAATGCCATGTATCTCTTTAATGCCGTGAAAAACCTGGGCGACGAGCTTTGTCTGGCTGAAGACAGCTTTATCAATGCCCGCGCCAATACGGTGCTGCAGGAAGCTGCAGAATTCCTCGAGAGAGTGGAACGGGAAGGTCTCTTTGCCGCCATGGCCAAGGGTGAATTTGCCGATATCAAGCGCCCGGAGAACGGCGGTAAGGGCTTGGATGGCGTCTTCCGCAAATCCCCGGATTATTACAACCCCTTCCTCGAAAAGATGAAGGCGGAGCTGGAGTTATCATGAAAAAAGAACTGATCCGTCCCTATGGGGATACACATAACGACGGCAGAATGCAGCTTTCCTTCAGTCTGCCCGTCTCTGCCGATGAATATGGCAAGGAAGCCGCCCGCTTGCTGCTGAAGCAGATGGGCTTTGATGATATCGAAGTCTGCGGAGTGCGGGATCTGAACGAAGGTTTTGCTCAGTTCATCGTCTATGCCACATCCCCTGCTGCGGTTGATCCCAAGCAGATCAAGGTGAAGATCGTCGAGACCGAAGTGATGGATATGGACACCACGGACGAGTATATCTCCGAGCATATCGGCCGAGAGATCACCGTGGTGGGCGCTTGTATCGAAAGCGACGCTCATACCGTGGGAATCGATGCCATCATGAATATGAAGGGTTACAACCACCGTTACGGCCTGGAACGCTATCAATACATCAATGCCATCAATCTGGGAGCGCAGGTGCCTTCTGAGGAACTTCTGCGCCGAGCCCGGGAAGAAAAAGCCGATGCCGTATTGGTCTCACAGGTGGTGACGCAGAAGAATATCCACATCAAGAACCTCACCAAGCTTATAGAACTGGCGGAAGCCGAAGGCCTGCGCAGCAGCATGCTCTTTATCTGCGGAGGTCCCAGAATCTCTCATGAACTGGCCATCGAGCTGGGCTATGACGCTGGTTTTGGTACCGGAAGCTATTCCACAGACGTTGCCAGCTTCATTGCCATTACCATGGCAGAACGGAAAGCCAAGCGTTGAGCCTCGTTCTCACCATCCTGGCCTTTGGCATCATGATCACGATCCACGAGCTGGGTCACTTCCTGGTCGCCAGAGCCTTTGGAGTGCGGATCGAGACCTTCTCGCTGGGTTTTGGCAAGCCTATCTTCAATATCGAGCGCGGTGGCACAAACTACCGCCTCAGTTGGCTGCCTCTGGGTGGTTATGTGAAGATGAAGGGCGAGAATCCCGATGAGGAAGCAGACGATCTGCAGGACAGCTTTAAGAGCAAGACCTGGTGGCAGCGTGCCCTGATCGCTCTGGCAGGTCCCTTTGCCAATCTGATCCTGGCCATTCTGATCTTTATCGTGTCTTTCCTCTTGCCTCAGCGCTTGGAAGACAGCCGTCCCGTGATCTCCCAAGTCGAAGGCATCTGGGCAAGTAAGCTTTTGCCCGGAGATTCTCTGGCGCTGGTCAACGGCAAAGCTGTGAGAGGCTTTGGCGAAGCTATGTATCTTTTGAACCCGGTGAGGAAAAACGATCTGCGGATCGTGCGTCAAGGCAAGCTCTATTCCCTCAAAGTCCCGGGAGCAGAAAAGGATTCTCTGATCTCCAGCCTGCAACCCGTGGCTGAGGCGATCGTGGGAGATGTGAGCCCCGGTTATCCGGCCTGGAGAGCGGGACTCAAGGGCGGAGACCGCATCACAAGCGTGGATAGCGTGCAAGTGACAGATTGGTATCAGATGCGGGAGCTGATCATTGGCAGCAAGAATCGCTCCGTGCTGCTGCAGATCAGCCGGGGAGACAGCCTGCTCTCGAGGCGCATCACCCTGGAAGCCAATATCCTGGACAATCAGAACACCAGGATGATCGGCATCACGCAGTATCAGCCGGTGCGCTACACCCATCACTACCCGGTTGATGTGGCGATCGGTAATGGCTTTGTCACTAGCTACAACATGATTCTGATGAACTACTACGGCCTCTACCGTCTCTTCCAGAAGCCGGAATCTATCAAGAGCAATCTGGGCGGGCCTGTGATGATGGTCTCGATGTCTCAAAGCGTGGGAGCCAAGGGCTTTGGATCCCTCTTGCTCTTCTTTGGCGGGATCAGCCTGATTCTGATGATCATGAACCTACTGCCTATCCCTATTCTGGATGGCGGACAGATCATGTTTTGCCTGATCGAAGGCATCTTCCGCCGGCCACTGCCATTGCGGGTGCAGGAGATAGCCCAGAGGATAGGTTTCAGCCTTCTGATCATGCTGATGGCCTTCGCTTTTTACTCCGATATTCAGAAGCTGGTGCTCCGGCTGATCAGCAGCTAAGTTACTTACAACAATAAGGATATATGTTTAGTTACAAATTGGAAGCTCAAAGCGGCAAAGCCCGCGCCGGCAGGATTCAAACTCCTCATGGAGAGATCCTCACCCCGGTCTTTATGCCGGTGGGAACGGTCGGTTCTGTCAAAGCCATGTCGCCTCACGAACTGGAGATAGTGCAGGCTCAGATCATTCTGGGCAATACCTACCATCTATACATGCGCCCCGGGCACGAACTGATCCGCTCCGCCGGAGGCCTGCACAAATTCATCAGTTGGAACCGTCCCATGCTCACCGATAGCGGTGGTTTCCAGGTGATGAGTCTCTCGGCTCTGCGTAAGATCACGCCGGAGGGAGTGCAATTCCGCAGCCATATCGACGGCAGCCTGCATTTCTTTAGTCCTGAGAAGGTTATGGAGATTCAGGAAGCCATTGGCGCAGATATCATCATGAGCTTTGACGAATGTCCTCCCCTGCCTTCCAGCCGCCAGTATCTGGAGAAATCCCTCAAGCTCACTCTGAACTGGGCGGAACGTGGCAAGATAGCCTTTAAGAACCACGAGAAACAAGCTCTCTTTGGCATCGTGCAGGGCGGCACCCATGAAGACCTGCGGCAGAAATGCGCGGAAGAACTGATGCAGATGGACTTCCCCGGCTATTCCATCGGAGGCCTGGCGGTGGGAGAATCCAAGGAAGATATGTTCCGCATCACAGCTTTTCTGAACGATGTTCTTCCTCAGGACAAACCCCGCTACCTGATGGGCGTGGGCACTCCCAGCGATCTGCTCAATAACATCGCCCGCGGCGTGGATATGTTTGATTGCGTGATGCCCACCCGCAACGCCCGTAAAGGCAGCATCTTCACCCGCTACGGCAAGATGATCATCAAAGCTGCACGTTACAAGGAAGACTTCCGCCCCATCGACGAGGAATGCGGCTGCTACACCTGCACCCATTTCAGCCGTGCCTACATACGCCACCTGATCACTATGAACGAGATCCTGGGCATGCGGCTCACCACCATTCACAGTTTGTGGTTCTATCAGGAACTGATGCAGATGGCCAGACGCGCCATTCTGGAAGATAGATTCGAGGACTTTTTGGCAGAGTATCTGCCTGTGCTGGATAGGATTGTGGACTAGTGAAACGCTTCCTGCTATTGATCCTCAGCCTGTATTTCAGCCTGACCTGGGCTCAGAGTAGGGAAGACATCCTGCCCGCTCTGGCACCTCCGGTGATCCTGGATGGTGTGAGAGCAGAGATGCGGCAGCCGGGCTATTGGATCAGCCGCCATCCCTACCCCGATAGCCTCCTGATGAGCCCTTCTGCGATAGAGGCTTTCAATTCCCGCATTCGCCGCAGCTTCGGCACCGTCACTGCTATCGATCAACACTCCACAGCCATTCCCGGACGTACCATTCGCAACCAGATCAATAGCCTCCACAATTTGGTCAAAGGTATGAGGCTTCATGATGCGGCAGAGAACCAGCTTTCCACCGCCTATTGGGCAGAACTTGCCCGTCTGGAAAATAGCAGCGCTATCAGAGGTAACCTCCCTGTTCGTTTTGCCCTTGCCTCCAGCTTTGCGCATCAACGCCTGGTTCCCACTATGGATAATCTGAACAAAGAACCCGGGGACATCAATTTTGACGAGATCCAGAACTCCGGTTACGACATTGGCACGCCCATCGTGCTCTATCACAACTCAAGTGACGGCGCCTGGGCTTTTGGTGCCACCTCGGTGAGCAGCGGCTGGTTCCGTCTGCAGGATATGGCCATCGTGAGCCGGCAGGAATGGGTAAATCATCAGCGCGCAGAGAGCTTTATCGTTGTTCTGGCCGACAAGGCTGATCTCTGGAAGGATGCTGCTGCGCTTAGCTATCTCGGAGCAGTCCGCATGGGCACCCGCTTTGAGTACTTGGGCGAAAGTGGAGATTATTACATGATTCGCCTGGCAGTGCGGCAGGAAAACGGCAGAGGAGCCCTGCAGGAAGGCTTTATCCTGAAGAGCGATGCCCGGATAGGATATCTGTCCTACACCCCAAGAAACGTTTACAATCAGGCTTTCAAGCTACTCAATCACCGCTACGGTTGGGCAGATATGAATGGCGATTGGGATTGCTCCAGCATGATGGTGCACATCTTTGCCTGTTTTGGCCTCCGTCTGCCCCGCAACGGCGCTTCCCAAGTGGCGGCAACCCGCGTGGAACACGAGTTTGCACCCGCTGAAAGTGACTCCCTGCGTTATGCCAATATCGCCCGCCATGCCGTGCCCGGCATCAGTTTACTGCATCTCCGCGGACACATAGTGCTCTATCTGGGAGCAGTTGATGGCACACACTACATTATCCACAATACCTCCGGTTACCGCGTGCCCATCGATGAGCGCAGCCAGTATATCTATAGCATCAAAGGCACGGTGGTCAGCACCATGGAACTGGGTGCCGGCTCGGATAAGAAGAGCCTGATCCAGCGTATGCTGAAGCTGAGCGTGATCAGATAGTAACGAGTGACGAGTGACGAGTGACCAGTCCGGTAAGCGTAGAGCTGGGAGACTGGGGCTGCGCCAAGGGATTAGGGACTAGGGACTAGGGACTAGACCGTAAGTGTGGAGCTGGGAGAACAACGGCTCACCTCTATTCACCATTAACTTTTCACTATTAACTTGTAGGGGCAGACCTGGTCGATGGATTGCCGCTCATCCCTATCAGATAACGCCCCTTCAGGGCTCTCCTTCTCTCCTTAACTCTTTGTAAAGTAAATCTCTTTTGCTCTTTTCCTCTGTTTTGAAAAATTCTCTAATCCCCAGCCCAAGCCCGCGAAGCGTCGCCATCGTACATTGTAAATCGTACATCGTACATTGTAAGTACTCCCCCCTCTGCTTCTCTCCGTCATTCCTGCGAAGGCAGGAATCCATATTATAATGTGTCCTCTGTGGTTCAAAAGGGACTTCACTCCTATTTACCAGCCCCGCCTCCCCGAGTTTTTATTGACATAATCCCCCAGCCGTATTTTTAGGGTGGGATTAGTGAATTTATATGCCCGGACACCGGGCTCTTGGACTTCTGCAATAGAAAAGGATATATATATGTTAGAGAAAATTCTGCGTAAGCTGTTCGGAGATAAATCCAGCAAAGACTTGCAGTTCTACCTGCCTCTGGTTGAGGATATTAACAAGATCTTTTCCGGTTTGCACCAATATGAAGACGATCAAATCCGTGACCGTGTGGCAGAAATCCGGCAGGAGATCAACCAGGCTCTGGCACCCAAACGTCAGGAACTGGATGAGCTGGAAACAAAATACCGTGAAACTAACGACGATAAAGAGCGTAACTACATCGATAACGATATAGATAGCTGCAAGAAAGAACTCAAGAGCCTCACCAAGAAAACCTTGGACAACTTTCTTCCGGAAGTCTTTGCTCTGGTAAAAGATACCTGTCGCCGTCTGGTGGGACAGGAATTTGAAGTTCGGGGACATCTCCAAGCCTGGAACATGGTGCCCTTTGACGTTCAGCTCATCGGCGGTATGGCGCTGCACGATGGCAAGATCGCCGAGATGGCCACCGGTGAGGGAAAGACCCTGGTTGCCACTTTGCCGCTCTTCCTGAATGCTTTGGTGGGACGCGGCGTACATCTGGTGACGGTGAACGACTATCTGGCTGCGCGTGACTCCGAATGGATGAGCCCTATATTCCATTTTCACAATATGAAAGTGGGCTGCATCACCACCGGAATGAGCTTTGAAGAACGCCGCCAGGCCTATCTCTGCGACGTTACCTATGGCATGAACAGCGAATTTGGCTTTGACTATCTGCGTGATAATATGGCTACGGCACCGGAGCAACTGGTGCAGCGTGACTTCTACTATTCCATTGTGGATGAAGTGGATAGCATTCTCATCGATGAAGCACGTACCCCGCTCATTATCAGCGGTCCGATCGGGCAGGACAAGAATTTTTACCCCGAGCTGAGGCCGGTGATTCACTCCCTGGTGGCGTCTCAAAATCAGCTTATTCAACGCTTTCTCTCCGAGATCAGAGAGGAGATGCGCGAGGATAACCCTCATCCGGATAATTCCAAGCTCGGCAGCAAATTGCTCCTGGTCAAGCGGGGTGCTCCGCGCAACAAAGCTTTTGCCAAGCTCATGCAGGAAGGCTCGCTCAAGAAGCTGGTCAACGACACCGAAGGTTACTATCTGCGGGATAAGAATTTGCACGAGCTGGACGATGAACTCTTTTTCGTGGTGGAAGAACGTCAGAACAGCGTGGATCTCTGCGAAAAGGGCAGGGATCTGCTTTCCCGCAAGGAGCGCGATCTCTTTACCATGGATTCTCTGGACGAGATCTATCGCCAGATCGAGGCGGATGAATCTTTGAGCGATATACAGAAGGCTCAGAAACGGGAGCAGAGCACTGCCAAATTCATGGATAAGAGCGAGAAACTCCACAATATCAGCCAGTTACTGAAGGCATACACGCTCTTTGAAAACGATGTGGACTATGTAGTGATCGATAACAAAGTGGTGATCGTGGATCAATTTACCGGACGTCAGATGCCGGGACGCCGCTTCTCCGAAGGTCTGCATCAGGCCCTGGAAGCCAAGGAAAACGTCACCATCGAAGCCGGAACTCAGACCTTTGCCACCATCACTCTGCAGAACTACTTCCGCATGTTTGAAAAGCTGGGCGGCATGACCGGTACTGCCATCACGGAAGAGGGAGAATTCATGGAGATCTATAAGCTCCCCGTGATGTCCATCCCCACCAATGTGCCGATCACCAGAATCGATCACGACGATGTGATCTATCTCACCAAAAACGATAAGTATCAAGCTATTATAAACGAAATTGTCTATTGGCACGAACAGCAAAAACCCGTGCTGGTGGGTACCGTGAGCGTGGAAGTTTCCGAGACGCTCAGCCGCCTCCTACGCCGCCGGAACATCCCGCACAACGTGCTCAATGCACGGCAGCATCAACGTGAAGCCGAGATCGTGACCGGTGCCGGACAGCCCGGAGCCGTAACTATTGCCACCAACATGGCTGGCCGTGGCACGGATATCAAGCTGGCCAAGGGTGTCGTGAGCCAAGCCATTGAAGCCTATCGCGATGGCAGCACCAAGATCACGGAAGAATTCCCCTATGGCATTCCTCTGGACGGACTGCATATCATTGGCAGTGAACGCCACGAGAGCCGCCGTATCGACAGGCAGTTACGCGGCCGGGCTGGACGTCAGGGCGATCCGGGCACCAGCCGCTTCTATCTCTCGCTCGAGGATGATCTGATGCGGCTCTTTGGCACAGACCGTTTGGCGCCCATGATGATGAAGCTGGGGCTCAAACCCGGTGATGCCATCCGTCACTCCATGATGACCAAGACCGTGGAAAACGCTCAGAAACGCGTGGAAGAGCATAACTTTGAGATCCGCAAGAACCTCATCAAATACGACGAGGTGATGAATCAGCAGCGGGAAGTGATCTATTCCTACCGTCGCAGTGTGCTGAGAGGCTATAATCTGCGCAACGAGATCATGGAAATGATCGCCGAGACAGTCGAAAACGTCGTGGCAGACAATATCCCCGAAGGCAGCTATCCCGAGGATTGGAACCTGGAGCGTCTAGCTACCTGGTTCTCAAGCGGGCTCCATATCCGCATCACGGCAGAGGATTTGGACAGTGATCATCTCAATGAAGATCTGCTCAAAAACAGCCTCAAGGAGCTGGTCATGGATGCCTATCTGGCCAAAGAAAGCCGGGTGGGCGATGAGATGATGCGCAAGATAGAACGCTATGCCCTGCTGGAAGTTGTGGATGATGAATGGCGGGATCACCTGCACGAAATGGATCTCCTCAAAGAGGGCGTGCACCTGCGTGCCTATGCCAATAAAGACCCGCTCATCGAGTATAAAAAAGAGAGCTTTGATCTCTTCCAGGGCCTGATCACCAGGATTCAGGAAGATGTGACCAAGAAGGTTTTCACCTATTACTTCCTCACTCAGGAGCAGCGGGAATCCCTCCTGCGCAACGCTCAAGCCTCTCATGATGAAGTGGATACCTTTGCCCAGGCTGCCGCTCAGCAAGGAGAGCCTCAAAGCCGCTCTCATCCTGCTCCCCCGCCTGAAGAAGGCTCCAAGCAACGTCCCGTAACCGTTGCCCCCAAGGTGGGACGCAACGATCCCTGTCCCTGCGGAAGCGGCAAGAAGTATAAGAAGTGCTGCGGACAGAACGAGTTTGAAGATTAAAGGAATAGTTATGCCCAAAGGTTTGATCATAGTAGAATCACCCGCCAAAGCCAATACCATCAGTAAGTTCCTGCACAACCAATACGTGGTGAAGGCTTCTTACGGACACATCCGGGACCTGCCCAAGAGCAGCCTCGGAATAGACGTGGACAAAGACTTCCAGCCCAAATACGTCTTGGATAAAAGCAAGACCAAGGTGCTCTCGGAGCTCAAAGAAGCCATCAGCAAGGTTGATGCCGTCTTCCTGGCCTCTGATAACGACCGCGAAGGAGAAGCCATCGCCTGGCACGTCTCTCAAGCTTTTGCCAAGGAACTGAAAGGCAAGAAGGTGCAACGCATAGTCTTCAACGAGATCACCTCCAAGGCTATTGTGAAAGCCATTGAAGAGCCCGGCAGTATAGACATTGCCAAGGTGGATGCTCAGCAGGCCCGCCGCGTGCTGGACCGGCTGGTGGGCTACACCGTGAGTCCCCTGCTCTGGAAAGTGATCGAAAAAGGTCTCTCCGCCGGGCGGGTACAATCCGTAGCACTACGTCTGATCTGCGAGCGGGAGCAGGAGATACGCGTCTTTGTTCCCCGTGAATACTGGCAGTTGGAAGCAGATTTCTGGCGTGGTAAACTGCCCAAGTTCCATGCTGTGATGGAGAGATGGAACGGTGAGAAGCTGGAGATCGGAGACGAAGCCAAAGCCAGTATGCTGATCGGTGAGCTGAAAGACCAGAAAGCCGTGCTGCAAGAGCTCAAACGTGCTCCCCGCAAGATGGAGCCCTATCCTCCCTTTATCACCAGTACCCTGCAGCAGGAAGCCTCCAAGATCCTGAATTTCCAGAGCTCTCGCACCATGAGCATCGCTCAGCAGCTCTATGAAGGCATCAGCCTGGGCGGAGAACACACAGGTCTCATCACCTATATGAGAACGGACTCCCTGCGCATCGCCGATGAAGCGGTGGATAACTGCCGCAGCCTGATCAAAGATCGCTTTGGCAAAGACCTGCTGAATAGCAGTGTGCGCAAATATCAGAACAAATCCACTGCTCAGGATGCTCACGAAGCCATCCGTCCCACAGATGCTTTCCGCACTCCCGAGGCCGTGGAAGCCTATCTTTCCAAAGAACAGCTCAAGCTTTACACCCTGATCTGGCAACGCTTTATCGCCACTCAGATGAAGCCTGCCCAGCTACAGGTAAACACCGCCAAGGTGAGCCTGGGACCGGCTCTCTTCTCTGCTTCCGGCACCGAGATTGTGGAAGAAGGCTTCATCAAAGCCTATCCTCACGTAGTGGTCGTGCAGGGTGAGAAGATTCACCCCGATTACCAGCAGGAAGACCTCCTGGAATATGAAAAGCTGGAGCAATTGCAGTATTTTACCAAGCCTCCTTCCCGCTTCACAGAAGCTTCTCTGATCAAAGAGCTGGAGGCCAAAGGCATCGGACGTCCCTCCACCTACGCTTCCATCATCGATACCATCAAGAAGCGTAAATACGTGCAAATGGAGAAGAAATCCTTCCTGCCCACCTCTCTGGGAGACGATGTCAACGGCTTCCTGGTGGGCAAGTTTGACAGCCTCTTCAACGTGCGCTTCACTGCCGAGATGGAGACCGAGCTGGACGGCGTGGAAGAAGCCCGGGTCACCTGGCCAAACCTGGTGAAAGGCTATTACGACCAGCTAAAAGGCTTGATTGGCGACGTCGATATCAAGAAAGAAAAGAGTTCCTTCACCCAGGAAACGGATATCGTCTGCAACGTCTGCAAAGAGGGCAAGATGATGATCAAGCGTTCCCGGGGCGGAGAATTCCTGGCCTGTTCCCGCTATCCTGAATGCAAGAACAGCAAGAGCTTCAAGCGGGATAAGGACGACAATATCGTTATCCTCGAGCCTACCCTCTTGGAAGAAAAGTGCCCGCTCTGCGGTTCCAACCTGCTCCGTCGCAACGGCCGCTATGGAGAATTCACCGCCTGCAGCACTTACCCAAAGTGTAAATATGTAAAACCCAATACCATAGGCGTTAAGTGTCCGGATTGTGGCAAGGGCGATGTGGTGGCGCGCAAGAGCAAAGCCGGTAAGCAGTTCTACTCCTGCAGCACCTACCCGGAATGCAAGTGGATCACAAACGACAAGCCGGTTCCCACCCCCTGTCCCTCCTGTCAAAACCCCTTTATGTATGAGAAGACCAACAAGACAGACGGTCTGCACCTATTCTGTCCCAAATGCAAGACCAAGCTAAAGAGTTAGAATAATGCACGTTAAAGACGGCCTGCTCAGCGCTTTTCAAAGTATCTCCAGCCACAAGCTGAGATCTCTTCTGACCCTCACAGGGATCGTGATCGGCGTGCTGGCCGTAGTTGCCATGTTTTCTTCCATTTATGCCCTCAAAGACCTGGTGAAATCCAACATGGAAGGCATGGGCTGGGATTATTCCCTCATCATCGTTCCGGAGACTTCCAGCATCCGGAATAGCTTTCGCGGCACTTTCCGCCGAACCCGGCAAAACGTCGAATCCATCAGCTATGAAGACTATGAAGCCCTGCGGGACGAGCTGGAATACAAGACCATCTACGGCAACATTGAAAGCAACAGCCTCTACCGTCTGAAAAACAAGACGCAGTTCGTGCGCCTCCGGGCCACCAACCGCAGCTTCTTCACCACCAAGTCCTATTCCCTTTCCGCCGGACGCCTGTTCAACCCCTACGAAGAAGAGAACCGCATCCCGGTCGCCGTGTTAGGCTCCTACTTTGCCCAGGATTACTTTGGCGACAAAGATCCCATCGGCAAGAGCGTCAAGCTGGGAGACACCCGTTTCACGGTGGTGGGCGTGCTAAGTAAGGACAAGCTGAATCAGGGCAGTGGCATGAACTTCAATAACTGGGAGCGCAAGGAAGACCTCAAGGCCGTCTATGTTCCTCTCAGCTATGGCGCAAAGTATCTGGGAACCGGAGGCGGCGTGCACATGATCTACCTCCAGGCCAAGAGCAAAAAGGATATCGATAACCTCAAGCAACAAGCCCGGCAGCTCCTCTTATCCCGGCACAACATGTATCCCAATTTCGGCTTCCTCAATATCGGCCAGATGATGCTGCAGATCAACGAAGAGATCGATAAGAACATGAAGAAGTGGAATATAGCTCTATCCGCCATCGCTTCCATTTCGCTGATCGTGGGCGGAATCGGACTCTTCAGCACTCTTTTGATCTCAATTCAGGAACGCATGATGGAGATCGGCATCCGCAAAAGCATCGGTGCCACAGAAGCGGATATCTTTTTCTATTTCATCTTTGAAGCTCTGAGCCTGGCTTTCCTGGGTGCCCTCCTGGGCGTTATGCTGGCGGGACTCCTGATCTCCGGGATTGAACACGCCATCAAAATCCCCCTCTACCTGCCCATCCAGGGTGTGGCACTGGGCTTTGGTTTTTCCCTCCTGATCGGCTTCCTGAGCGGCATCTACCCAGCTGCCAAAGCTGCCCGCATTGATCCCATTCAGGCTATCTACTACAGCTAAATCATCCGGAGGCTACCGATGAACGGGCTGCTGCGCCGCACCTACCGCATCTCCATTTTGGAAGGAATCTTTGCCCAGATCTATGGCTCCGTCTGCCAGATCGGCAGCAGCTACATCACCAAGATACTGGTGATCCTGGGTGCCAGCCCCATCCACTACAGCCTCCTCAGCGCCTTAGGACAGGTCTCTGCCGTCTTTCAACCTCTCGGACTAGCCCTCACCAATGGCCTCAAACGCCGCAAATGGGCTTGCGTCTGGATCACTGCAGCAGGGAGGTTTCTGACCCTCTTTCTGGGCTTCTCCCTGTTTTTCCGGGAGAGCAGCACGGGAATCTGGTTCATCCTGGCACTACTCTTTGTGAGTGCAGGGTTGCAATCTGCCGGTGCCAATATCTGGATCGCCTGGCTCAGCGACCTGGTTCCGCTAAGGATCAGAGGACGCTTCTTCTCCAGGCGCAACCAGATAATGATGTTTGCCAGCCTGATCTTCAGCTATATCCTCAGCTTCCACGTTGACCTCTTTGAGAAGGCAGGAAGCGGCTTTCGGGCAGCCTATGCCGCAGCTCTGGGATTGCAGGATTTGCTCACAGTGCAAAATCAATCCTGGTTCCTGGCCATAGTCTTTGCTGGTGTCACCCTGCTCTCGCTGGGAGGCTTGGTGATCCTGTCCCGCCAGCCGGAACGCAAAATGCAGCAGCAGGCATCCCGCAAACTGCGGGAAATCTTTGCCGAACCCTTCCGGGACAAGAACTTCCGTCTGCTCCTGATCTTTGGCATCTGGTGGATGCTGGCCATCGGAGTGGGCTCGGCCTTTTGGGGACCCTTTATGCTGAAGAAGCTGCAGATGGGACTCTTTGAGGTGCAACTCTATAGCTCCCTGCATGTTGCAGCCTCGCTGCTCTCACTCAATCTCTGGGGTAAGTTTGTAGATCGCTTTGGCAATAAAACCGCCATGAAGATCTGTGTCTTCCTGGGTGGTTTGAATCCGCTCTTATGGCTCTTCATGACGGCGGACAATCACATTATGCTCTGGTTTGAAGCCCTTTCTTCGGGTAGCATGTGGGCCGGAGCGGGAGTGGTGACCACCAACTTTGTGCTCTCCATTGCCAGAAAAGGTAGTGAACAGGCCTATTCCGGCATCTACAACGCCATCACCGGGCTCAGCATGATGGCCTCCACCCTCCTGACCGGCGCTTTCTTCCCCCAGGCTATGCAGTTGGGTAGCCTGCATCTGGAGCCGGAACAGGTGATCTTTGGCGTGGGCGGAGTGCTGCGCTGGTTCACCATCATCCCCTTGATGCTGGTGGTGGAAAAACGTGCTGTGCCACTGCGTCAGGTCTTTATGCGAGTCTGGACGAAGTTCAATCCCTGATTCTCAGTGAGGAGTTAGGAGTTAGAAGTTAGGAGTGAGCGCTGCGCTGCTTCGCTACCGAAGCTGGGACATGAGAGTGGGGGGTATTTTGGTCTGCCAATTCACCCCAAAGCCTCACTTCGTTCCGCTTCGGGGACCCCGAAATCTCCGAATTGGCAGAAACGCTCCGTAAGTGAATGGAGTTTTTTTGTAAAACATCTGGAAAGGCTTCCGGCCTTTGTGGTGACGTGGACTCACCCCACCCCATGGCGCTTCGGAGAGCACCAATATACTTCTAACTCCTAACCGACTTCTCACTCCTTACTCCTAACTGAGGCGACACCCATGAGACACCCATGTGACACCCATGTGACACCCATGTAAATTCATGCGTGTCATATGGGTATGAGATGCGTATTTTACGGGTACTCTTTTAGTGAACAGTGAACAGTGAACAGTGAGCAGATAAGTAAGCGTATAGCTGGGAGACTGCGGCTCACCTCTACTCACCATTTACTTTTCACTATTAACTTGTAGGGGCAGACCTGTGTGTCTGCCCGCCAGCTCGGGAGGAGCGCAGTCCCTCCCCAGAGTTCCGTAAGAACGGCATTTCAGGTAGCCAGCAAAACCACACACAGCCGAAATAGAGCCCTGAAGGGGCGATTATCTGATAGCGATGGGCGGCAGCCCATCGACCAGGTCAGCATACGACCATTATAAACAATTATCCACTACCCCCAACCATGATAACCGTGGTTATCATGGTTGGGGGTAGTGGATTAAACATAAACACTATCTATTCCCTATTATACCAGGGGTTTACACCCCTGGCTATGGAATATCACCCCTACCGGGGTTTCCGATTGTGGACAAATCTTGGTGATGTTACAGAATATATTAACAGGATGAGTTAGGAACAGCATTTTTGGTAGTGTCCGCAGTCCTGACAAAATCCCCGCCAGCTCCGGAGGAGCGATATTCCATAGCCCGGGGTGAAGCGACCGGAACAGAAAACCGCTTGCGGTTTTCTGGGGTGGAGGAGCGGAACCCCGGGTCATGCCCCAGAAACACGATGATTTTGGCCTAATCCCTCACTCCCCTGTCATGAAAACCTCGGTTTTCATGACAGGGGGGTGAGGGATATTTGTTTTATTATAAACGTAAGCTGCCCAGGTCGATGGGTTGCCACCCATCGCTATCAGATAATCGCCCCTTCAGGGCTTTCAGGGTTTTCATCTCGCAATTCTATCCTGTCGATCCAGTCATCTTGAGTTCTATTCTTTCACAAGGATTCCAGGATTAGAGGATTAGGAGGATTGTAATCTGTGTTAATCATAATCATCTGCGTCATCAGCGTTCTATTTGATCAGGTCGATCAGGTTATCAGCGTTCTATCTATCCTGTTGATCCAGTCATCTTGAGTTCTATTCTTTCACAAGGATTCCAGGATTAGAGGATTAGAAGGATTGTAATCTGTGTTAATCATAATCATCTGCGTTATCAGCGTTCTATTTTATCAGGTTGATCAGGTTTTCAGCGTTCTATCTATCCTGTCGATCCAGTCATCTTGAGTTCTATTCTTTCACAAGGATTCCAGGATTAGAGGATTAGGAGGATTGTAATCTGTGTTAATCATAATCATCTGCGTCATCAGCGTTCT
>JAEZUG010000001.1 GCA_023421135.1 Candidatus Cloacimonadota bacterium
AAAACCCATCTCATACCCATGTGACACGCATGAGTTTACATGGGTGTCACATGGGTGTCACATGGGTGTCTCATGGGTGTCGTATCAGTTGAAGCTTGAGGATGAAAAATAGCAATTGACACAAGACAAGCCTTAAAAAACATTGTACAAGCAATTAAAAGTATCAACATGAATGAGGATAGAAATGAAAGACTATGACATGAAGAAGCTTAGAAATCTTCTTTTCCTGGGTGCCAGTGGCGCTGGTAAGACCAGCCTGGCAGAACAGATGTTCTTCCTGAACAAAGCAACCAACAGACTTGGAAAGATAGACGAAGGTAATACTACTTTGGACTTTGATGCAGAAGAGATTACCAAGAAGATGAGCCTTGGGCTCTCAATCGGCTTCCTGAACCACAACGATCATAAGATCAATATCATGGATGCTCCTGGCAATCCGGACTTTATCGGAGATGCCATTGTTGCCATCCCCGCCACGGAAAACACTGTGATCGTCGCTAATGCAGCAGCTGGCTTCGAAGTTGGTTTGGAACTGGCTTTGGAACAGCTCGAAGGCAAGAAGGTAGGCAAGGTCTTGGTCGTGAATCGCATGGACAACGAGCATGCTGATTTTGAGAAAACTTTGGAATCCATTCATGATAACATGGGCATCAAGCCTGTTGGCATTCTTATCCCCATCGGTAAGGAAGGTGGATTTGAAGGCGTGGTGGATATCATCAGCCAGAAAGCCATCCGTCCCTCGGGAATCTCTGAGGTTCCAGCCAATATGACCGATGCAGTCGAAGAAGCCAGGCTCCATTTGATGGAAGCAGTGGCAGAGACAGATGAAGACTTGCTCAACGAGTTCCTTGAGAATATGGAACTTCCCATGGATAAGCTGATCCCCGGCCTCAAGCAAGGTATCTCCACAGGCGAGATCATCCCTGCTTTTGCCTGCTCTGCCGGCACAGGCGTGGGCGTGCAAGCCTTTATCGATGCAGTGATAGATTACCTTCCTTCTCCTGCAGATATCAAAGAGATGGAAGTTCTTACCGGCGAAGAGAAGACCCTGATCAAGACCAGCCCTGATGGAGACATCCTGGGCTACATCTTCAAGCTTTATGCAGATCCTAACATGGGCGAATTTGCCTATGTTCGCATGTTCTCTGGCTGTTTGAAGACAGGTATGGAATTCTACATTCCTGAAAAGGACGCCAAAGATAAAGCCGGCAATATGTACTATATGCTGGGCAAGAACCGTATCGATACCAATGAGATCAGAGCTGGTGAGATTGGTGCCCTGGTGAAGCTGAAGAATGCTAAGATGATGAATAGCATTTGCCCTCCCAATGGCAAGCTCGCTATTGATACACCTGAGCTTCCCTCTCCTACTTACTGGCAGTGCATCCGTGCCGCCAATCAATCTGATGAAGACAAGATTGGTGCTGCCCTGCAGAGAGTGATCGCCGAAGATCCCACTATAAAGTACGAAATCAATTCCGAGACTCACGAAAACGTGATTTCAGGTATGGGTGAGCAGCAGCTCAACCTCGTGCTCAAGAAGATGAAGAATCGCTATAAGGTCGATGCGATGATGAAAGAACCCAGGATTCCCTATAAAGAGACCATCATGGGTTCCACAGAGTCACATTACAAACACAAGAAGCAATCTGGCGGACGTGGCCAATATGGTGATGTCTATTTCAGAATCAAACCCACCGAGAGGGGCGAAGGCTTCCAGTTTGTCAATTCTATCGTTGGCGGTGTGATTCCTTCAAACTTTGTTCCCGCCATCGAGAAAGGTTTGGTGGAGACCATGGAGAAGGGTATCATTGCTGGTTACCAGGTGGTGGACGTCTGCGTGGATGTTTATTACGGCAGCTACCACGATGTGGACTCCTCTGAAATGGCTTTCAAGATTGCCTCCTCTATGGCTCTCAAAGAAGGCTTTAAGAATTGCAAACCCATCCTGCTCGAGCCCATTCATGAGCTGGTGATCATTGTGCCCAGCGAGTATATGGGAGACGTGATGGGAGATATCTCCACTCGTCGTGGCAGAATCATGGGTATGGAACAACGCGGTAAGAAGCAGTATCTGACTGCCCAAATGCCCGTGGCTGAGATGTATTTCTATTTCCCTGCTCTGAAGTCCTTTACTCAGGGACGCGGAAGATTCACACAAGGCTTCTCACATTACGAGAAGGTGCCGGAAGACATTACCCAAAAGGTAGTTGCCGCCTGGCAGGATACTGAAGCTTAATAGATAAATCAAACACTGAGCTATAAGTAAGCAGGAGCGGTTAAGTACTGATCGTCTCCTGCTTTTTTTAGTACTTGACACATAGAAGCAAGTCTACTAAGAAGAGATCATGAAAGAAATATGCTATATAATAATAAAATAAGGATTTAAGAGGTAGTGTATGTCCGGACATAATAAGTGGAGTACGATTAAGCACAAAAAAGCTGCGACTGATGCCAAGCGTGGTCGCATATATACCCGCCTGGTGAAAGAGATCATCCTGGCAGCCAAGAATGGTGGTGGAGATACAGAGACCAATCCCAGGCTCAGAACTGCTATCAACAGCGCCAAGGCCGAGAATATGCCCAAAGATAACATCGAACGGGCGATCAAGCGTGGCACTGGCGAGATCGAAGGTGCAACCTATGAAGAACTCACCTATGAAGGCTATGGACACAACGGAGTCGGCATCGTTATAGACGTGATGACGGACAACCGCAATCGCACCGTGGCAGAGCTGCGCCACATGCTTTCCAAGTATGGCGGCAATATGGCCGAAAACGGAGCAGTCTCCTGGAACTTTGAACAGAAGGGATATTTCCGTGTTCCTGCTGCTGGCCTGGAAGAAGATGAATTTATGATGCAAGCTTTGGAGGCTGGTGCTTCTGATGTGGAACTGGATGAAGACTTCTTTGAGATTTACACTGAAGCTGCAGATTTCCATGTTGTTCTCAGTGCAGTGGAAGCTCTGGGTTTCCCCACAGAAGGTGCGGAACTCACCCGAATCCCCAAGACCACAGTCAATGCAGACGAAGTGGCTCCCAAGCTCTTAAGGCTGATCGAAATGTTGGAAGACCTGGACGATGTCCAGAAGGTCTATGCCAATTTTGAATTCTCAGACGAAGTGTTGGAACAGCTTAACAAAGAATAGTGCTGATTCTTGGGATCGATCCTGGTAGCCGCTATTGTGGCTACGGTTTGCTGCAGTTTGAAGGTCGCAAGGTAGTCGCCGCAGGCTGCGATCTGATCGATGTGAGCAAGATCAGCAGTCTTTCGGACAGGCTTTGTCTTCTTCACGAGAAGCTCTCAGCAGTGATCCAAGAGCATAAGCCAGATCTGGCAGCGATGGAGACAATGTTCTTCAACAAGCATGTCCAGAGTATCTTCACGCTCGGCCATGCCAGGGGCGTCTTGCTGCTCACAATGGCGCAGAGTGGCATTCCAATTGCGGAATACAGCCCCAGAGAGATCAAGAAAGCTGTGGTGGGCAATGGCAATGCCAATAAACAACAGGTGAGGTTTATGGTCAGCTCCCTCTTCAAACTTAGTAATAATAAGCTCAAAGACGATGCTTACGATGCTTTGGCGGTGGCTTACTGTCACTTTAACCGTTTGAGATTTGGATAGATGATACACTATATAAACGGCACCTTGGTTGCTAAGTCCCCCATTATAGCAGTTGTAGAATCCTTCGGCATTGCCTGGGAACTCAATATCGCTCTTTCCACCTATGAGAAGCTACCTCTTTTGGGGGAAAAGTGTCTGCTCTACAGCCTTCTGCAGTTTTCTCAGGATCAGGTGAAGCTCTATGGCTTCAGTAGCCTGGCAGAGAAGGAACTCTTTGTGAAGCTCACCTCTGTTTCAGGGATTGGCCCCAAGATAGCCATCTCGGTGATCTCCACCCTCAGCCTTTCCAGCTTTGTACGCTCCATCCGCAATGGAGAGGAACACATACTTACCAAAGTCCCGGGGCTGGGTAAGAAAAGTGCTCAGAGGCTCATTGTGGAGCTAAAGGACAAGGTGACAGACCTTGTTGACAGTATGGATGAAGCAGACAAGAGAACTATGGACAAAGATAGCCTGGAAGTGGAATCTGCCCTGATTGCCCTGGGCTTCAACCCCAAAGACATCCGCAGGGAACTAAGCCTCTTGAAAGCGGAAGAAAGGGATCTATCGATAGAACAAACTATCAAGGAAACCATCAAAAGACTGTATCAGAGGTCAAAATGAACTTTCGCCAGGAAGCCTATTCCACCATCCTCAAGGTGCTCAAAGACTATGATTTCTCAGATACTCTGCTGCAACAGAAAGCCAAGAAGCTGAAGAATTCCGAGGAATCTCTGGCTCTCTTTTACACTACTGTGAAGGGAGTGGTCAAGCTGCACCGCAAGCTGGATTATATCCTCACAAACTATACTGATGCCAGGAAGTGGGCTGCCACAGATATAAAGATCAAGACTATGCTTTACTTGGGTCTCTATCAACTGATCTATCTGGATAGTATTCCTGACCATGCAGCCCTCAATGAGACTGTGAGCCTGGCCAAGAGCATGCTGGGAGATTCTGTGGGAGATTTTGTAAATGCAGTCCTTCGCAGTTACCAGAGAAACCCAGAGATCAAGTACCCCGAGACCAACCCCGAGAAGATTGCCTATGAGCACTCCTATCCCCCGGAACTGATTGAGAAGTGGATTGAGTATTGGGGCGAAGAGGACACCGAGTATATGGCGATCTTCTTCAATGAGAACCCCCAACTTCACATACGGGTGAACACCACTGCCACCAGTCCGGAAAAGTTGTTGCAATACTTTGCCAAGAGGGATGTGCAACTACAACAATCCCAGGCCAGCAAGCTCCTCTTCATGAGCAAGCAGGCAGAACGCATCCTCAACGACGTTGCTTTCTCGGAAGGTTACTTCTCTGTGCAAGATAGCTCTGCTGCAATGATCATCGAACTGCTCGATCCCAAGCCTGAAGAGAATATTCTGGATCTCTTTGCCGCCCCGGGTGGCAAGTGTACCTTCATTGCAGAGAAGATGGCAAACACTGGCGAAGTAGTGGCTGTGGATAAGATACCAAATAAGATGAAACTGCTCAAGCAAGCCGCTGCCAGATTGCAACTGACCAACATCACTCAAGTGGTAGCAGATGCCTTTACTTATGGTCCTGTGGCTCCCGCATACCACAGAGTATTAGTTGATGCACCCTGTTCAGGATGGGGAGTCCTGGGCAGAAAGGCAGATCTCCGCTGGCAAGTTCATCAGGACATCGCAGAACTGGTTAAGCTCCAAGAGAAAGCTCTGGATCACGCTGCCAACTTTGTGAAGAGTGGGGGAGTGCTGGTCTATTCCACCTGCACGATGAACCCTCTGGAAAACGAACAGCAGGTCGAACGCTTCCTCAAACGAAATCCCAATTACAAGCTTGAACCAGCTTCCAAACATATTCCAGAGCAGTTTACGCACTCCGGCTTTATGAAGACAATACCCTTTAAGCATCATATGGACGGAGCCTTTGCAGCCAAGCTGATCAAGGCCTAAGAGAGTTGTTATGAAAAGCGAAAAGAACAAAAGAGTCCTCTACACCCTGGGCATTGGGCTCGGGATCATCATCATTGTTGCCTTTATCTCTTCCCAGATTATCTACCCGATTCTGCTGGGCAGACCAGGTAAAGTGGAAGTGCCAAACGTAACAGGGATGAATCTCGCTCAGGCCAAGCGTGTCCTGCATGAGAAACGCCTGCACGTCGTGGTACGGGACTCCGTGTGGTCGGAAGAAGCTAAAGTTGAGATAGTGCTGGAACAGCAACCCTCTCCTGGAGATATGCTCAAACACGATCACGCAGTGAATCTGGTGATCAGCCGGGGCTCCAGACAAGTCAGCGTGCCGAACGTCGTGGGACAGCTATATCAACAAGCTTTTGTGCAACTGAGGAATAAATCCCTCAAAGCTGTGATTGCAGACTCTCTGTATTCAGCCAGTTATCCTGTGAACTCCGTGCTGCGGACTTCACCCGCTTCTGGCTCTAAAGTGCTCAAGGAAAGCAGTGTTCGCCTCTTTCTCAGCCGTGGTCCCGAGCCTCAGATCACCTACGACGAGCCTCTGCCCTTTGAGGAGTTTCCCGAATAATGCATCTGGAACTGCTGAGCGAAGAAGCCATCAACTCCACAAGCCTGTGCTACATGCTCAGACTTCCCAAAAAGGACTTCCAGTTCTTTGCCTACTTGCTTGATTCCATCGATAACCTGGGAACTCACAGCAGCACAGGCGTGGAAGACGAGATGCAAGTATTCCTGCCTCATGATCTCAAAGCAGAATGGTTAGGCTTTGTGGATTGCTACAAAGGCTTTGAGAACTGAAGAAAGGGATGTTTGTCCCCAAGAATTGAGTTATCTTTTATATAAACCCTGATTCGTTCAAGGAGAGAATTGTTTAATGTTTGAGAAAGTGCTAAAGCAACCCATGATGAACCGGGTGCTCTATGCCCTGGTTCCCAGCCTGATCTTTGCTGTTTACCTCTTTGGCTGGAAGGCATTGGCTATTGTCCTGGTTGCCAACATCGCGGCATACTTCACCGAGTATTTGTTTGTTTACAAAAAGAAGGGCGGAAAGGTCTCCATGGCATGCTTTGTGACGGGCACGCTGGTAGCAATGACTCTGCCACCCACGCTTCCCCTTTGGATCTCAGCCGTGGCAGCCATTATCTCCATAGCCTTTGGTAAGATGGTCTTTGGGGGCTTTGGCACCAATCCCTTCAATCCTGCTATTCTGGGACGCACCTTCGTCTATGTATCCTTTCCGCAGCAGATGACAGTGAGCTGGGTGAAACCCTTTGCTTTGAGCCAGTTCCCCGGAGGTTTCCTGCACTGGGCTGCTCCTGAAGGGATGCTCACATCTGCCACGATCTTGGGGCAATACAGGCTGAATCAACCCATCAGCTACAATCTGATGGATGCCTTTCTGGGCTTTGTTCCCGGCTCTCTGGGAGAAAGCTCGGCACTGCTGATCATCCTGGCAGCCATCTATCTGATCATCACAAAGACAGCTAAGTGGCAACCCATCCTGGGCACCACTCTCTCCATCCTGGCATTCAACTTAATCTTTTATCCCAAAGAGAACCCTCTATTCCTTTTGCTCACTGGCGGAGCCATCTTTGGTATAGTTTATATGACTACAGATCCTGTCTCCCAAGCCAAAGGCAAGTATGGCATCTGGATCTACAGCCTCCTGATAGGATTCCTCACGGTCTTCATCAGGAAGTTCTCTCTCTTTGCGGAAGGCTTCATGTTTGCCCTGCTGCTCACCAATGCCTTGATGCCCATCATCGAGTATGGCTTGGATAAATACCTGCCAAAGGAGAAGAAAGCATGAAGAAGCCCTTCTCCGAGACTGCTGCTTATCCTGTGATCTTTATGCTGGTCATCACTATCATCTTTGTGGGCGTGCTGGCTGTTTTCTACCGAAACTCTATGGCAAAGATCGAAGCGAACCAGACCAATGAGTACAACCAATTGCTGGTCGAACTGCTCAGTGGGACTCTGGCAGATTCTTCAGGGATAGACAAAGCCAAGCTCATTAAGCAGCGGGACGAGACCATCGAACAATATATCAAACCTTTGGAAGGTTACTCACGCAAGGCATTTCAATTGGTCTATCAAGACAAGCCCATTGCCTATCTCTTTGATATCAAAGGCAAAGGACTCTGGGGCTCGATGGCTGCAATGGTAGCCACAGACACAGAGTTCCAGTCCATCATCGAGTATGCTGTTTATGCTCAGATGGAAACTCCAGGACTGGGCTCACGCATCACAGAACCTTTCTTCAAAGAGCAATTCAAAGGCAAGGCTGCCGTCGTCTCAGGCGAGCCTCAAAGCTACACTCTGGTTCCCGAAGGACAGGAGGAGCTGGCTCCGGAGCAGATTCGCCAGGTCACGGGTGCCACCATCACCAGCACCAGCGTGCTCAAGATGCTGGCAGATGAATTGAAACTACTCTACTCTGAGAGCAAGGAGTAAAGCATGACCAAGAAAGATATCTTTATCAATTCGGCATTCAGGGAAAACTCTGTCTGGAAGCAGATCCTGGGAATCTGTTCCTCCCTTGCAGTCACCAATCTGATGCTCAACAGCCTGATTATGGGCTTGGGCGTCACCTTCTCTTTGGCTCTGGCAAACTTCACCATCTCAGCTCTCAGGGCTCACACTCCCCGCAGCGTGAGAATGATGGTGCAAACGCTGATTATCGCAGCCTATGTGATCATAGTGGACGTCTTCCTTCAGGCCAACCTGCCAGATATCTCCAAGCAGCTCGGACCCTATGTGGGCTTGATCATTACAAATTGCATCCTCATGGGTAGGGCAGAGGCTTTTGCGGCTCAGAACAATCCCATAGATTCCTTTATCGATGGTATCGGGAGCGGTCTGGGCTACACTCTGGTGCTGCTCGCTATTGCTGCCATTCGTGAACTCTTTGGTTTTGGTTCGCTCTTTGGCATCCAAATCCTGGGCGATTGGTGGATACGCTGGTCCATCATGGTGATGGCTCCCAGTGCTTTCTTTATATTGGCTCTCTTTATTTGGATCATCAACAACCGTTATTACAAGGTGAAGGCATAAGTTATGGATATATCAGCATTTGTATTATTCTGGGCAGCGATCTTTACCTCCAATATACTGCTAACCAATTTCCTGGGTATGTGTTCCTTCCTCTCTGTATCCAGAGAAGTGGAATCCTCTTTTGGATTGGGCGTGGCAGTGATCTTCGTGCTCACGGTAACAGCCGGTTTGAACTGGCTTGCCTATCACTATCTACTGGTGCCCTTCCAGATTGAGTATCTGCAATACATCGTCTTCATCATCGTGATTGCAGCCTTTGTGCAGCTTCTGGAGCTCATCATCGAACGCTACGCACCGGCTCTCTATTACAGTCTGGGCATCTTTTTACCCCTGATCACTGTGAATTGTGCCATCTTTGGTGTGAGTCTCTTCTTGGTGATACGTGACTATAGCTTCCTTCAATCCATAGCCTTTGGAGCAGGAAGCGGAATAGGCTGGCTACTGGCGATATTGATGCTTGCTGGGATACGCTCCAAACTCAAAGAGAAGCTCATTCCCGCAGGTCTCAGAGGAGCAGGCATCAGCCTGATCATCACTGGGATCATGGCTCTGGGTTTCGTGGGCTTTTCCGGCATCGTAGCTGTGCAATGAGGTAATGATGACAGAGCTTATTCTACGTGATATCGGCATCCTGGCAGTAGTTACTGTCTTTTTTGCCATTATCCTTGTGATTGCCCAGAAGGTCCTCAATAACTATGGCATCCTGAAGATACGGATCAATAAAAAGAGAGACCTGGAAGTGCAGGGCGGAAACACTCTGCTCAGCAGTCTGGCAGACAAACAGATATTCATTCCCTCCGCCTGCGGCGGCAGAGGAAGCTGTGGAGCTTGCAAATGCGTCGTGACCGAAGGTGGCGGCCCCCTACTTCCCACGGAAAAGCCACTGCTCTCCAAGGAAGAGATCGCCGGAAACGTGCGTCTGGCGTGCCAGGTGAAGGTCAAGAGCGAAGTGCAGATCGAGATTCCAGAAAACATCTTCAATATCCGGAGATTCCGCACCAAGGTTACCAAGATTGAAGACTATACATACGACACCAAAGGCATCACCTTCACACTGCTTGATCCTGATATGATCAGCTTCAAAGCGGGGCAGTATATGCAGCTTGAAAGCCAGCCCTATGCCAAAATGAAGCAAAAGGTGGTGAGAGCTTATTCCATTTCTTCTAAGCCTCAGGACGAGACCAGCTTCCAGCTTATCATCAGGCTAGTGCCGGAAGGCATTTGTACCACCTGGGTACACAACTATCTAAAAGAAGGCGATGAGGTCTATCTCACAGGCCCCTATGGCGATTTCTTTATCAGGGATACGGATGCAGATATCATCTTTGTGGCGGGAGGTAGCGGTAAAGCACCCATCAAAGCCATGCTGGAGGATTTGGAGATCGTGGGCTGCAACCGCAAGATGACCTATTACTTCGGTGCCAGAACCACCAAAGACCTTTATCTCACAGAATACATGCAGCACTTTGAAGCAGTCTTCCCAGACTTCCAATATATGCCTGTGCTCTCCCACGCTGAGCCTGCGGAGAACTGGAAGGGACGCACTGGCTTTGTGATGCCTTACTTTAAGGAACGCATTGAAAACCCAAAGAACACAGAAGCTTATCTCTGCGGAAGTCCCGGCATGATCAATGCCGTGACCAAGGGCTTGATCGAGATGGGCGTGCCCAAAGACAAGATTTACTACGATAGTTTTGGATGATGCTATGAAACAGACAACTAAAGAGAAAAGAATTGAACACAGATTGCAGCCTGGAGTGCTTACTCTCAGCGGCTTTATGGGCACGGACACAAGAGGCTGGCAAGAGATTGTGGCCTCAGACGAAGCCAGGCTGGAAGAGCTGGGCATCACCGCAGAAGCTCTGGCAGAGCGGATGCAGTATTTCACGGATCAAAGCTGGGAACTCTATGACCAGGAACTGGAGCTGGAAGGCAAGTTCATAGTGGAGACCGAGGTGGTGCGGGGTAAACTGCCCTGTCCCTTTGGTCACGCAGGCATCTATCGTAAAGCCTTCACCATCCTTACCAGAAAGGATACGGGGGAGAGCCTCAGATGGTCTTCCCTGAACCTGCACCTGATCCGTGAGCACCACTTCTTTGAAGGTATTGGCTCTCCCTTCAGGCTTGATCCTGTTGACTTGGCAAGGATACTCTGGTAGAGGCGCTCGCTGAGCTGGGGTACAGGCGGTCGCTGTACCACCTCATTTGTGGTGTAGTGATGAAGTTTTGGAGTACCTTCTGGGAGTGACGAGTGACAAGAGACACTGCTGTCGCTGCTTGGCTTGCTCTCCCCTTGCTTCCTCATTCGCTGCTTTAGCGATCCCTTAGCGATTCTTTAGCGATTCTTTAGCGAACGCTAAGGAATGGCTTGTTCTGTGGTAAGTTATGGATTTGGGGTATAATGAGCGACAAGT
>JAEZUG010000095.1 GCA_023421135.1 Candidatus Cloacimonadota bacterium
AAGAGCTTTGACTCTCGCCTTACGGCTGCTGCCATCTTCTTCGCTTACATTCGAACGGACAATTAAATGTGCTGGATTCTCACCAGCTTCCCAAACAACGCTTCGTGGCGCACCAGATGACGCAGATTGAACGGATTTGCGCAGGTTCTTAGAACCACAGAGGACACAGAGTAAAGCAGAGAGAAGCACTGGTCACTCGTCACTCGTATCTATCTGTTCACTGTTCACTAAAATAGCACGCATAAGAAACCCATCTCATACCCATATGACACGCATGATTTTACATGGGTGTCACATGGGTGTCACATGGGTGTCTCATGGGTGTCGTCTTAGTTAGAAGTTAGAAGTTAGCAGTGAAGCGCCATGTTGTTAGTGTCGTGGTGAAGTGTATTGGCTCCGAAGCGCCACAACCCGGAACCCTGCTTTAGTGGGGTGACATCTGCGGAGCCCACGGTGAGGGTAGCGAACCGTGGGTCAGCAGAGCCGAAACACTCTTTTTCTTATCAATCCCCTCCCCGCCCGGTGCGCAGTGCGCGCCGGGCGGGGAGGGGATTTCTCTTCAGACATCTCCGGATGCTCCCATTACCCATAGTTCAGGCTACGCCTTCACTATGGGCTGCGCAGATGACACCCCGCAAGGCGGGGTTTGGGGCAAGTCCCAAATAACACTTGACGATTCATCTCACTTATCCAAAGCTCTACCCAAGAGAGAAATATCTGAAAGACTGCGGTTATCAGTTAATCTGCGGTCGAGGGATGATTCATGAGGAGCTGTCTCCTGGTCCTGCTATTGGCACTGCTTACGATCTCGCTTTTCGGGATCGAAGTGGGCGGTCACATTACCCAGAGTACCACGTGGTCGCCGGAGAATGGACCATACGTCATCACCTCCTACCTCTATATCGATTCTGATGTTACTCTGACAATTCTTCCGGGAACACGAATACGCTGCATGGGTGCAGACAAAAGCAATATCTACAACTTCATGTGGAGTGGCACTGGAGTTAACCCACCCTTGGCCAAAAAGATAATTGTGCATGGGAAAATCATTGCCCATGGAACCGAAGAGCAGCCGATCAGCTTTGATAAGTACCAAGAGGGGGAGAACTACAGATGGGGCGGCATCTATATGTCTCCGAGCGCTGCAGAATCGTCTTTTGAACACTGCGTATTTCGAAACTCCTTCTTTGGAGAGTATGAGCCGGGAGAGTGGTCATTGGGAGCAATTGAATTCTCGAATGGAATTCTCAATGTCCGTAGCTGTACATTTGAGAATAACTTGATAGCTGTTCGCTCAGGGTATCTTCGAACTGACATTCTGTTTTATAATTGCATTTTTATCTCAATCAACGATGATTATCCTGTTCCCTTTGCTTCCACAGGGTTCTTTGGCTTTAGCGCAGCTCCCACTCCGGTTCCGGAGCGAAACTACAAAGTTACAGTCGCCAAGTGCTCCTTTACTGGCAGTGCTTCATTAGGACCCGTAGGTTACCATATGGATGTACTGTATTTGCACAACACAGCCGTAAACTTCCAGGCCCGGGATGCGGATAATCATCAAGATAGAAATGATTATGGATCCACCAGCAGTTATGGAAATACCGGATTGAGTGGCACTAAAGGGTGGGGTAGCTATTCTGCCACTCCATCCGACACTGTCTTTAACCGGAGAAACAGGCTAATCAAGCCTGAGTTGGGCATACCCTTGTTACTTAGTGCCAGCGGTTATGGCACAAACTATATCTCAGACAACTACCTGAGCGGTAGTGTTCAAGTAAAAACCGGCATGTCTAATGCAACACAGAGTCACTTCTATAATAACATCATCGAAAAAATCGACCCCTATTCCGCTCTTCTATTCGATGACGGCAGTCCAAATGATGTGGGTGGCCAAGTGAGGTTCTATAATAATCTGGTAGGATACCTTGGAGATATACCCACCTATGTGGTGACTGTACGCAGTAATAATCCCGATTTGTATAATAACACTATCTTGAACTATGATACCCTGTTATCCTCGAATGGCGATTTCCATACTACCTTTACCAATAACATTATTGATATTTCATTCAATTATGGATACTTCGGCACGGGTGACTATCCTATACTACTGAATAACTGCTTAAGTATTCCCATCCCTCCCCAATCCCCGATCTTTGGAGAAAACAACATTGTAGCCGATCCTGTCTTCGCAGATACCCTGGCTGGAGATTACAGCCTGGGAGAGGGCTCTCCCTGCATAGATGCGGGAGTTAACCGACCAGATCTGCCGGATTTTGATTTGCGTTATCATAAGCGCATCATGCCGGGAGCACCGGGAGTACCCAATCAGGTGGATATCGGAGCTTATGAGTACAATTCTGTCTATATCGGCGGGATTAATGGCTATGTTTATGATTCAGTATCAGGAGTAGCTGTTGACTGCGTGAAGATCAAGATTCAGGGCAAGCTGCCGGAATTCAGTGATAGTCTGGGGGCTTTCAGCTATCCCAGCGGAGCTGGACTCTATACTGTGAAGGCCAGCCGGTGGGATTACCATGATCTCATCATTCCCAATGTTCAGGTCAATCTGGGAGAAGAGACCCTGCTCAGCATTCCGCTTACAAGAACCAATGTGCAAAGCGAAGATGAGACCCAGAGCCCGGTGGCAAGTTTTGGGCTGGGTAACTCCCCCAATCCCTTTAATCCCGAGACCCGGCTGAGCTTCATCCTGCCTCAATCCGGCAGAGTGCAACTGGATATCTATAACCTCCGAGGCCAGCTTGTGCGCAGGCTGCTGGATACAGACAAACAAGCCGGGCATCACAAGCTCCTCTGGGATGGCAGAGACGAAGCCGGCAGGACTGTCGGTTCTGGCATCTACTTTGCCCGAGTCCAGCAAGGCAGCAGAAGCCAGGTTCACAAGATGATGCTGGTGAAGTGATGACGTGGAGACGTGGAGAGGTGAGCTGCGCTGCTGTCGCTCGTGAACAAGCTGCCGAATAGAACGCAGATGACAGGATAAAGGGGGGGGCAGGATCAATAGAACTCTTACTACCTGATCTACCAGATTTGACTGATAGAATAGATCGCGGATTGGGCAGATGATTATGGTTTACACAGATATCTTTCCTATCAATCCGATAATCCTGAAATCCTTGTGAAAAGAAACGTATTTCTCCCCGCCACAAATCTGCCGGTCTTGTCACTCGTCACTCGTTACTCACTGTTCACTGATCACTGATCACCGTTCTCTGTGGTAGAATCTTTTGCTTGACATATACCTGCCTTCTTCTTTTATGGCAGAAGTAGATAAAGTGGTTGAAAAACCATGGTTTTAGAGTTGATATAGATCGCATTGCGAGAATGGATAGCTACATCGATAGCTATTTTTTTTGATACAAATTTTGTAAGATTAATGAGGCCGGAAGATGGAATATTACCGAACACAGATGGAAGAACTCGCCAAGAAGATATGTGCAGAGATGCACCTTGCCCTCTATGACATCGATGAAAAGATGAGCAACAAGGGTAGGATCTTCACAATCTATCTGACCAGGATTGGTGGGGTTACTCTGGACGAGTGCGCCCGTTTCAGCCGTAAGCTGAGTGAAGTTCTGGATGAATTGGACATCATTCCGGATAGGTATTTTATGGAGGTATCTTCTCCCGGATTGGAGCGTCCACTCAAGCTGAAAAGCCATTATGTGAGCGCTATCAACGAGAAGATTCTGGTGCAATGGACCGATACCGAGAAGCGTTCCACCATGGGAACTCTATTGGAAGTCGATCAGGATCACATCCTGTTGGATGATCGGGGCACCAGGCTGGAGATTCCCTTCAAAAGCATTAACCGTGCAAAGACCATATTTTTGGATAACCCACAACAGAGAGGTGAGAGAGAATGAGCAGCAATATACTTGATGCAGTAGTCAAACTGGCAGCTATCAAGCAATTGGACAAGGAATTGATTCAGGAAATCATCCTGGAATCCATCACCGGCACCCTGAGCAAAAAGCTGCTTCCGGAAAATGAACTGGAAGTCTTCACCGATGCCGAAAGCGGTTCAATCAAGGTGCGCTTTCTCTGCCAGGTTGTGGAGATTGAAGAAAACTTGGGTCAGATTTCTCTGGCAGATGCCAGGGCGGATTTTGACCGCAGTGCCACTCTGGGCGAGTATATCCGTAAAGAGATGTTTCTCAATGAGTTTGAGCCCAAACTTGTGAAAGTGGCCCAGAAGAACATCATGGACCGCATCCGCAAGCTGGAAGACGAACGCATTCAAAACGACTTTAGCAAACAGAAGCATACCATTGTGACCGGAAAGGTCAAGTCTATAGACGATAATGGTGGCTACCGCATCGATATCGGTTTCTCCGATGCACTACTGCCGGTGGACGAGCAGATCGAAAACGAGTTTTACCGCGTGGGCGATAACATCAAGGCCTATGTGATTAATATCCGCAGCCGAGAGACTGGTGTGATCGTGATTCTCTCCCGTACCAATCCGGAATTTGTGAAGAAGCTCTTTGAAGCCGAGATCCCGGAGATATTCAACGGACAGATCAGCGTGATGAAGATAGTTCGTGAGCCCGGGATTCGCACCAAGATTCAGATTCTCACTAATGATCCCAAGGTGGATCCCATTAGTGCCTGCATCGGAGTCAAGGGTACCAGGATAGATTCCATCCGCAAGGAACTCCATGGAGAGCAGATTGACATCGTGGTCTTCAACGACGATCAGGAGCAGATGATAGTCAACGCTCTGGGTGTGGAAAGCATCAAGAATGTGATCCTGGAGCGCAATCGCACCGTGAGTGTGATTGTGAGTGAAGCCGATAAGATCACCGCCATCGGCAAACAAGGCAAGAATGTGAAGCTGGCTGCCAAGCTCACAGGCCTGAAGATAGATATCTTTACCCAGGCAGAATTTGATGAAAAGAAAGCCAAAGAACGCCGCACCGTGAGCCATGTGACGGAGCTGGATGGTGTCACACCCAAGATTGCAGAGATTCTGCGACATGCGGGTTACACATCTGTCCAGGATGTCTTTGCCGCGTCTTTGGAAGAACTGACCAATCTGGAAGGATTGGGCCAGAAAACTGCTGAACGCCTCAAGGAAGCTTCCCGGTATTTCTGATGCCAAATCAAGCTAGTAAGGCAGATCACACACCCACCCGAACCTGCATTGTCTGCAGGGCTAAACGGACGAAAGATGAGCTTTTAGGATTCTTTCTTCTCGAGGGGGGATTGGTGATGGATCTGACCGGAAAGCTGCAAACCAGAAAGAACTATGTCTGCGACCGGGGAGATTGCCTCGGGAACCTGGATAAATGGAAGCTGAGATATAAAAAGAAACTCAAGGTACAAAAAGCCAAACCCAATGGAGTAACCAAGTAGTGAATAAGGCCAAGATGATCAACCTGCTGCAATTTGCCCGCAAGGCTGGAAAGCTGGTGAGTGGCTATGATGCCACAATCAGGGCCTTAAACCGCGATCTGGTCTTTTTGGTTGTGAGTGCTGAAGACAGTTCTGAGCGTACGCTTAGGAATCTTGAGCATGCACTGGAACCGCTCAAAGCAAGGGTTAAACACCTGAGCTTTGGCAGCCAGACAGAATTGGCTCAAGCCCTGGGTTTGCCGGATACTGCGGTATTTGGCGTATTGGACAAGAATTTTGCCGGCAAAATAGTGGAATATTGGCAGGCAGAGGATTAATGGAGGAACCTTGCAAATACGAGTACATGAACTAGCCAAAGAGCTCAAGATCAGTGCTATGGCTCTCAAGAAGCACCTGCTTGATCTGGGTGTGGTAACCAAGAGTCACATGAGCTTTATCGATGGTGAGGTAGCCGAGAAGATTAGATCGAAATTCAACGAACAGATCAATGCAGAAAAGAATGCCGAGAAAGAGCGCAAACGTCTGATCGAGATGAAGAAAGAACGAGCTCGTCAGGCTGCACATCCGGAACCGGAACCTGTTCGTGAACCAAAACCGGAACCTGTGCCAGACATCGTGATCCCGCAAGAGATCCAGGAATCCATCAAAGCTGCTGATCTGGAAAGAGCTGCTGCTCCCAAGCCAGAACCAAAGCCGGAACCAAAGCCGGAACCAGTTCCTGCCTCCAAACCAGAACCCAAACCAGAGCCCAAACTGGAACTCAAACCAGAGCCTGTTGCTCCTCAAGCTGCCAAGCCAGAGCCCAGACCTGCTCCCGAACGCAGGGAAGAAGCGCCCAGGCCGTATCAACCCTCCACACGACGGGATGATAGCCGCAGACCTTCCGATACGGGATACACTCCCCGAACTGGAACGGGATACCAGGGCAGACAGCCTTCCGGGCAGTCCGGACCTGGTGGTAAGAGACCTTATGACAATAGGAAGCCAGCCCCTGCAGGCGGACCAAGAGTTGCCCCGGTTGTTCCCATTGAGCCTCCAAAACCCGGAGACGAAGAGAAGAAATTTGGCAAAGCCAAGGTTAGCCATGAGGAGCTCGGAGATAAGAGTAAGCACAAAAAAGCTTTGATCACCAGCACCAAAAAGGGCAAGACCAAAGCTGCCGCTCCCGTAACAGTGGATGAAGCTGAGGTAGCCCGCAGTATCAAGAAGACGCTGCAGAAATCCGGAAAGAAGAAAAAGTATCATCGTGAAGCTCAGGCCGCCAGCCAGGAAAGAACCGGCACAGAGATTGTGATCCGTGAATATACTTCTGTGAGCGAGCTTGCCAAGATCATGGGCGTTGGACCTTCTGAGATCATCTCAAAGTTCTTTGCCATGGGACAATTGGTTACGATCAACCAACGTCTGGATCGTGATTCTCTGGAGATGATCTGCGATGAGTTCAAGGTTGAATTCCGCTTTGAAGACGAATATGGCACCGATATCATCGGTAAAGATAAAGAACAATATGATGAAGTGGAAGGAAGCCTGAGACCTCCCGTGGTGACCATAATGGGTCACGTTGACCATGGCAAGACTTCCATTCTGGATTATATCCGCAACACGAACGTGGTGGCGGGAGAATCCGGCAGCATCACCCAGCACATAGGTGCTTATCAGATAGATGTTAATGGACACAAGATCACCTTCCTGGATACACCCGGTCACGAAGCTTTCACAGCCATGCGTGCTCGTGGTGCTAATGCCACGGATATTGCAGTGATCGTGGTTTCCGCTGCAGAAGGTGTGAAGCCTCAAACCAAAGAAGCCATTGATCATGCCAAAGCCGCTGGCGTCAGTATCATCGTAGCAATAAACAAGATAGATTTGCCTGAATCCAATGTGGACAGAGTGATAGCTCAGCTCCTGGAGATGGGTGTTTACCTCGAACAATATGGTGGAGATGTGCCCTGGTGCAAGACTTCGGTCGTCACTGGAGAGGGTATTCTGAACCTTATAGAAGTGATACTTCTCAATGCCGAGATGCTGGAACTCACTGCCCGCACAGAAGTCCCTGCAGAAGCCATCGTGATTGAATCCGAGAAGGATGCACGCATGGGAGCGGTTGCTACTGTTTTGATGCGGGAAGGAAGCCTGAAGCGGGGAGACATTGTCGTCTGCGGTGCAACCAGCGGTAGAATCCGTAAGATGGAAAACGAACGGGGCGGAGAGATCAAAGAGCTTGGTCCCTCAGATGTAGCCAGAATCTACGGTCTTTCAGACACTCCCAAGGCCGGCGATATGCTCAACCAGGTGGATTCCGAGAAAACAGCCCGCGGCATCAGCACGGAGCGTCAACAGATCCGTCTGGAACGTGAGAAGTTCCAAAACAAGTCTTCGCTCCAGAACATCTTTGCCAGAATCCAGGAGAATAAGATCAATGAACTGAACATTATCCTGAAGGCAGATACAGATGGTTCTGCAGAAGCTTTGGCGGATTCTTTCTCCAAGCTCTCCAATGATGAAGTTGCAGTCAATATCATCCACAAGAGCGTGGGTGGGATCAGTGAAGCAGATGTGAGTCTGGCTTCAGCCTCCGATGCCATTATTATCGGCTTCCACGTTCGTGCTTCTCAGCAAGCCCGCAGGATGGCCGAAGATGAAGGCGTCGAGATTAAGATTTATCAGATCATATACGACGCTATAGACGATATTCACGATGCCTTGGAAGGTATGCTGGCGCCTGATTTTGAGGAAGTGATCCTGGGTAGTGCCACGATCAAGCAAGTCTTCAAAATCAAGAAACTGGGCACCATTGCAGGATGCCAGGTGGACAAAGGTGTGATCAGACGTGGTTCCAAGATCCGGGTCTATCGTAATGATGTGCTATTGGCAGAAGATGATCTCAGCTCTCTGAAACACTATTCCGACGATGTGAAGGAAGTTAAAGCAGGAACTGATTGTGGACTCTCCCTGGCCAAATTTACAGACATCAAAGAGGGTGACGTGCTGGAGTGCTACACCGTTCAGCAGGTTGCCAAAAAACTATAATTCAAGAGGATAGGTGAAGTCTTTTAGAATACCCAGGTTGCAGGAAGAGCTCAAGAAGATCTTTAATATAGCTCTGACTCAGCAGATAAATGATCCCAAACTGGCCTGGGTCAGCATCACAGAAGTGATCCTTTCCAAGGATCTTCGCTATGCCAAGCTCTATTTTTCCCATTTTAACAATCCCGCCCGGCATGACACGATCCAGCAACTGCTGATCAAGAGTTCCGGTTTCTTTAAAAAACAAATAGCAGGAGCAAAACTAATGAGAACAATACCCGAGTTATCCTTCTTCTACGATGAAACAGAAGATAAAGCCGAAAAGGTGGATAAGCTTCTGGCCAGTCTCAAAGACGAATGGGACGATGGCGATTATGATCCGGATATTGACATAGACGAGCATCTGGATGATGAATTCTACTTTGATCTCGATGATGAGGAAGAAGATTATGACTTCGACTTCGAAGATGAAGACGAGGATGAGGAAGAGTAATCCTACTAGAAGGTTCAACAATAAATCGTCGTATCCACGGCGATTTTTCTTCTTATGATGAGATTATCTGAGCTAAAGAGTAGCTTCTGGCAGGCTGCGGGCAGTTCTGCCTCAATCGGCATTATGTCTCATATCGAGCCCGATGGAGATGGTTTTGCTGCCAGTATAGCCCTGCAAGAACTGCTACGGGCAAGAGGCTACCGGAGTGAGATTGTGGTGGATGAGGGGAACTTAAGCAGGTTTGCCTTCCTGATGGAAAATGCCGAGCTGGTGCAATTCTCCACTGAGCTACACTATGAGATGCTGGTGATTCTGGATTGCAACAGCTATGACCGTCTGGGAGACAGAGCCGCTCTCGTATCCCAGGCATCAAGGCTGTTTCTCTTTGACCATCATATCCCAGAGGGAAAACTCATTGAGACACCCGGTAGTTTCATAGATAAAAAGTTCGCCACGGTTGGTCTGATCCTCTTTGAAACCTTCAGAGATGATATACTTGCCTTGGACGAGGCTCACAAAATTGCAATCGGTAATTGCCTTTACACGACCATCCTCAACGATACCAATAACTTTGTAAATGCCAACACCAATCCGGATGTCTTTCGTTATGCCTCAGAGATCGCTGAGCTGGGCATCAAAGCACATGAGCTGTACAAAGCATTCTTCCTCAATCAATCTGCTTCAGAAATGAGATATGTAGGCCAGTCTCTGGCCACTATCGAGCTGCATCTGGATGACAGGATACTAGTTCTTTATTCCGATCTGAAGATGCAGGAAGAAAACCGCATCAGCCCGGATTCCATTATGAGCATCACCCGCTATGTGCAGGGTGTGAAGGATATCGAGGGTATCGTTTACCTCCGGGAAGATGCTCCCGGAGAATACAAGGTAAGCATGCGTTCCGTGCATCTTGACGTGAATAAAGTAGCCCGTAAATACGGCGGTGGAGGCCATCGCAGTGCTTCTGGCTGCTCCCTGAAAGGTGAGATGGAAGAGATTCGCCGGCTGATCCTCGCAGACTTGGCGGAACAGCTTCCCGCCAACTAACTATGTCCAGTAGCTCCGGTTTCCTGCTTGTCGATAAACCAGAAGGGATCAGTTCCTTCACGGTGGTCCGGCAGCTCAGAAAGATCACCGGACTGAAAGCTATCGGGCACACCGGCACCCTGGATCCTTTTGCCTCCGGCCTGCTGATCTGTTGTTTGGGAGCCTGCACCAGGCTGGCACAATATCTGGAGGCGGAAAGCAAAGTCTATGAAGCCACTTGTGTGTTTGGTCATGAGACCGATACCGGAGATACAGAAGGTCAGATAATCCAAAGTGCAGAGCTTCCCGCGAAGCTTCCTGATCCAGATCAGCTCACTCGAGCTGCACTCTCTCTCCAGAGCTTAGCCGTTCCGGCATATTCCGCTGTAAAGATTGCCGGGAAACGTGCATACCAATATGCCAGAGAAGGCATTCAAACGGAGATTCCTGATCGGGAGACCGAGATCAGCAGCTTTGAGATTGTGGAGCTTTCCCGGGAGAGCCTCAAGTATCGCTGCAGAGTCTCCAAAGGCACCTATATTCGCAGCCTCAGCCAATGGCTTGCCAGGCAGTGCGGAACTCTGGGCAATACTACTGAGCTGCGTCGCACAGCTATCGGCGAGATCAGCATAGAGCATGCAACTCAGCTTTCAGAACTGGATTCCGCAAATTGGGAATCACGGCTTAAAAGAGCTCAGGATCTACTTTCCTCCAAAGCGTCTATAATAGTATCCCCCAGCCAAGCCACAGACTTGCATCACGGCAAGAGCATAGAGTTCTCGGGTGAAGCTTGCGAGAGCATCTTTGTCTATTCCAAAGAAGGTGCCCTCCTCTCTATCTGCTCTCTTCAAAATAAGCTTCTCAAGCCCAAACAGAACTTCCCCTATGTCTAAAGTTATCACAATTGGCAATTTTGACGGCCTGCATCTGGGACACCAGAAGCTCCTGAGGACACTCACAGAAGAGGCAGGGAAACGCCTGCAACCTTCCCTGGTGATTACTTACAACAACCACCCTGCCGAGATTCTCTTTCATCCCAGCCAACCCATGCTGCTCAGTACTACTGAAGCAAAGCTAAAGGGCATCAGGGAACTGGGAGTGGACGAGGTGGATCTCATCAGTTTTGATGAGAGCTTCTCCCGCACCAGTGCCGAAGATTTCCTGCTAAACTACCTAATCCCCAAGCATAGTCCCAGCCTGATTGTGGTGGGGTTTGATTCTCATTTTGGCCATCAACGACAGGGCAACTACGAGTTTCTCGAGGCACACTCCCAATCCTGTGGATATGAGCTGATTTATGTGGAACCGGAGCTTTACGAAGGAGTTCCTATCAGCAGCAGCCTGATTCGTGCCAAGCTAAGAGCTGGAGAGCTTGAGATCGCTTCCCGGCTACTGGGGCGTCCCTACTCCATTGAAGGCGTTGTGGTTCACAGCAAAGGTCTGGGAACCAAGCTCGGGTTTCCCACGGCAAATCTGCTACCTCTGAGCTCTCACATCCTGATTCCGGCCTCTGGAATCTACCTATCTGAAGTCTCTCTGGAAGACACCCGAGCTTTTGGATTGACAAATATTGGCACGAGCCCGACTGTGAAACAAGATGGAAAAACCGAGATAGAAACCTATATTCTCGACTTCAATGAAGATATTTACGAGCAGAACATGACTGTGAGCCTCCTGCGCAGAATCCGGGACGAAAAGAAATTCTCCGGACTGGATGAACTGACGACCGCCATGCAGCAGGATTTGGCTACAGCCAGAAGCATTATCGGGAGTCAACAATGCATGCAGTGATCCGGACTATCCTACTTGTCAGCCTGCTTATAGCAGCGGGGGTTCTTTTTGCTCAGTCTGAGCTCGGATTCCTTCCTGGTTCTGGTGCAGAGCTGCCGGCAGAACGGGACTACAGCTTTTTCTATCACGATGGCAATGATGATCTGCACTGGTATGGAAGCCCGCAGTGGGCAGTGCTCTTCAATTTTGATGAGGTATATCCGACCCTTTCTCTATCTCAGTTTGCTATTGATTCAGCTTCGATCTACTTCCCCGTCACCGGACATAATGCCAAAGTGGAGCTCTTCACAGATTTCCAGGGACAACCCCAGCAGCGGGTGGGCGTTTCAGAGCAGATAGTAACCCAGAACCTGATGCAGTTTGACTTTGAATCTACCATTCAGACGGAGAAGATCTGGGTGATCCTGTCCTACAACACCAGTTATCAGGGGCCGTTTGTGGCTGCTTCCTGGGGTGGGGGAACCAGAAGCTATTATCTGAACCAAAACTATGACGTTCCGTTTTTTCAAAACATGGCAATTGCAGGTTTTAACTGTGAACTCCTCTTTGGTCTGAAGGGAGAATTCCTGATCGCAAATCAGGATTTGGAATTGAAAGATTTTGAGCTCACAGGAGATAAAACTCCGCGCTCAAACCTCCGGCCTCAGTTCTCCATCTATAACCACAGCAATACAACTGTCTCCGCGGCAGCTGTCCAGATTCAGATCAGTTCACCAGCCACAGCAAGCTATTCTCTGGCAGACAACATCATTATTCAAGAGCCAATTCCTCCCCAGACTGAGTATATCTTCAATCCTCTTGCTTCTGCCTATCTTTCACACATATACACCCTGCCTGAAGAGCCAATGCAGATCAAAGCCCGCGCTATACTCAGCAGTGAATTGAGCGAACAGGATACTCTCTTCAACAACGCCAGAACCCTGTATTACGATGTTTTCGACCAAGTGTCCCCGGTTTATCTGGTAGAAAATTTCACCCGGCAAAGCGAGCTGGATCAGATGGTTCAGGCCCAAGAGGAGCACCTCTTTGAAAACCTGCACTCGCTCTATTACTTCCCCATTCTATCAGACAGCCTTTCCAGCCTGGGAGCAGCTCGCAGACACCAATGGTATTCGCTGTTTTCCACTCCGGTAACCATCTTGGGCGGAGCAGAAAGACTCTTTGGCCTGGGTCCCGATTATTCTGCCAGCTTTGGCAATAAACTAAGCTATTTCGACAGTGCGTGGACTTTTATCAGCTCTTCTTCCAGCACATTCACACTCCCCGCCCAGGGAGAGAACCTGCAGATTGAATTGAATCTGACCAATGGTGCTACCCATCTGTTTCGCAACAACGTGGATCCAAACCTGATGACAGGTTCCAGGCTGTTTGTGGCTTTCTTCAAAAGAGACGGTTCTGCAGAAGACAGCATCTATCGTTTTGAGCGGTGGATTGCTTTTGGAGATACAATATCGGCCGGGCTGGCTCCCGGACAGAGCCTGAGCAAAAACTACACCACGTCCCTGAGCAATCTGGACCTGGCAGATTTGGGAGAGAACTACCGGCTCTACTACTGGCTCCAGGCTGCAGATGGTGGCAAGATGCATTATGCTGCTTACTCTGGGATCAATAGCTATCTCTCAAACGATCCCAATCAGGTGGTTCCCTATCTCAGCAGAATCTACCCCAATCCACTCAGATCAAACCGAACCGTGCACTTGAGTCCCGATAGCAGATATTCCAGCTGGGATCTGGAAGTCTATAACCTCAAGGGACAGATCATCTCCCAAGCCCGGAACCAAACGGGAGAGACAAGCCTGGAACCAACCCTGTTCCAGAGCAGTGGCATCTACTTTATAAGAATCTCAGGCCGGGACAGGGATGGGAACAAGGCAGTGGAAACCCGCAAGATTACAGTAATCAAATGAAGGATATATGGAAAACAACATAAGAACAACAGAATTGCAGACTTACGTAGGCCAGGAGATCACCAGCTTCTATCTGGTGGCAGAAAAGGAACTCAGAGAAGGCAAGAACGATCATTACCTGCGCTTAAAACTGCGTGACAAAAGCGGTAGCGTGAGCGCCAATGTCTGGAAAGATGCCAAAAATGCCGCGGAAGGTTTTGAAGCCGGAGACGTTATCAAGATCAAAGGTAGTGTCGTTAGTTACAAAGGGCAGATCCAGATAAGTGTCACCAAAATCCGTTTTGCAGATCACTCCGAGTATGATATCAACGAGTTTTTGGCCACCAGCAGCCGCAATCCGGATGAGATGGCCGATGAACTATTCAAGATTATAGATAGTTTCCAGAATCCCTTTTTGAATAAGCTTTTACACTCCATCTTCGACGATCAGGATTTCTTTGCCCGCTACCTGAAAGCACCTGCTGCCAAGAGCTGGCATCATAACTATATTCATGGGCTCATCGAGCACACCTTGTCCGTGGCCGGCCTTTGTGAATATGCCTCCGGAGTCTATCCTGTGGATCGTGATATGCTACTCAGCGGTGCACTTCTGCACGACGTTGCCAAGGTCTATGAATATGATAGCTCCAATGCTATAGAATTTACTGATATCGGACGGTTGATTGGCCACTTGAGCCTATCAGACCAGTTGGTCTGTGAAAAAGCTTCCCGCATTCCCGGTTTTCCGGAGGAAGTGCTGCTCAATCTGCGTCACCTGATTCTCTCTCATCATGGCACTTACGAGAACGCTTCTGTAAGGCTGCCCCAGACTATTGAAGCAGTTGTCCTGCATCATTGCGACAACCTCGATGCTCAGAGTACAGGAGTTGCCCAGGTGATTTCAGCCAGCCCCGATAATGCCGTCTGGAGCGAGTTTGACCGCTTGAACAACCGTTATTACCACATCTATCGACCCAGCAATTGATGTTTCAGGTCAGCGTTCTGGCCAGCGGGAGCAAAGGCAACAGCCTGCTGGTACGAAGTGATAATACTGCTATAATACTGGATGCGGGAATCTCTGCCAAGCGGATCTTTGCTGCCCTGGAGAGCTTTCAGATAGATAAGGAAATGGTTCAAGCCATCCTCATCACTCACGAGCATTCAGATCATTGCGGCTCCGCTGGCGCTCTATCGCGCCTGCTGAAGCGTCCCGTCTATATCACCCGTGATACCTACAGCTATTCGGTTCACAAGCTGGGTGACCTGCACGATCGGATCGAATTCTTCCGTTCTGGGGATGAGTTTCGGATAGGGGAGATAGTCTGCGAGCCCTTCAAGAGCTCGCATGATGCGGTGGATAGCTGCAACTTCATCTTCACCAGCGAGAATCATCCCAGCAAGAAACTGGGAGTGGCAACAGACTTGGGTTATGCCATGAAGCTCTCCCTTTCCAAGCTGAGTCACAGCACCACATTGGTGCTGGAGAGCAACCATGATGAAAAGATGCTGATCGACGGACCCTATGAATGGCATCTCAAACAAAGAGTGAAGAGCAATCATGGACACTTATCCAACAAACAGGCAGTAGGCTTGATTAGCCAAATCCATCATACCGGGCTCCAAAACCTGGTGCTGGCTCACTTGAGCGAGATCAACAACCACCCCGACCTGGCCCAACAGACTATGCAGGACTATCTGGATAGCATCCGTAGCGATGTAGCCCTCTATATAGCCTCTCCCAGCGAGCCCACTCCCCTGATAAATATATAAAAGCCGTTCCCTCTGGAAAGCCACCGCATAGAACTCCAATGAGAGCGGAAGCGACATCTTGTCGCTTAACAGTGATTAGGGACTAGGGATTAGAGCTGCGCTGCTGCCGCTCGTGAAATAAGCTACCGAATAGCACGCAGATGACTGGATAGACTGGATCAACAGGATAGAACTACGAGATGAAAGCCCTGAAGGGGCGACCATCTGATAGCGATCGGCAGCAGCCCATCGACCAGATCAACTAAAGTCCAACATAAAACAAGTATCCCCCCCCCCTGTCATGAAAACCTCGGTTTTTCATGACAGGGGGTGAGGGATTAAACCATAAATCTTGTCTATCCGGCGCATGACCCGGGGTTCCGCTCCTCCACCCCACCAAACCGCAAGCGGTTTGGCGAGGACACCGGTCGCTT
>JAEZUG010000015.1 GCA_023421135.1 Candidatus Cloacimonadota bacterium
CGTCGTCGCAACCAGCAGGATATCCACCCTGGGTATCGACGCCAAAGCCGTAGTAAAGGTCACCAGTGGTGGGAATCGGAACGGGGGTGTTGAGCACCACAAGGTTCCAATCGCCAATGGTGGGAGCTGTCACAACCTGAGAGGAGACCAGAGTTCCCGCATTGGTAGCGGAGCCGCCGGTCCAGACTTTCACGGTGTAGGTGCAAGCTTCATAGGCAGGCACGAACTTGAGCTGAGTGATGGTGCGTCCGGCATAGGGAGCCAGATCGGCTTGAGTCCAGCGGTGAGCCACGTCGAAGGTGGCAGCGCTGTTGGTTCCCACGGAATTGCCCAAAGCTTCTGTGGCCCAGGTGATCCAGTCACCGGTGGCGGGAGGCTCGGGGTTATCCCAGGTGAGGGTTACATCGTTGCCTTCCACGCTGGCTGCCAGGTTTTCGGGCATAGCAAGGGCATCGGTCACGACTGCGGTCGCAGGACCGGCAGGGACGGATTCGCCGCCATCGTAGTAAGCGGTAACGGTGTAACTGTAGGAACCGGCAACGAGTGCGTTGTCGGCATATTCTGTGGTGGCGGGATTGCTGACTGTGGCGATGAGAGCACCATCACGATAGACCTTGTAACCGAGCAGGTCACGGGTCACAGTGCGCATAGCAGGAGCTACGGCCTGAGCAATACCGATCTGACGGCTCTGGCTTCCAGCAGCGGGCTGCAGGTTGGCAAGAATCTCGCCACGGGCTGCAGGGGCGCCAACGTAGAAATCGTCCACCAGGAAGATGAAGGCATCGTTGGAAAGGCATTGGATGCCGATATATACGTTCTGTCCGGCATAGGCAGACAGGTTGTAGGAGTATTCAGTCCAATCAATGGGAGCCTGGACGTAGCTGGCACCGCTGATGATGGTGAAATTGGCAGGAGCTGTTCCGGTGGTGGAAACACCAACCTTGAAACGTTCCAAACCATACTGGGCAGTGTAGCTCTTGGCCCAGAACTTCACGACGTCGCCGGCGGCAACTGTGAGCTGCGGGGTGATCATCCAGTCATTGTTGGGAGGGGTGGTGCTGGCAAAGCAGGCTGCCATCTTGTCTCCGCTGTGGGCGGCAAGATCGGTGACTGCGGGCGTGGTGGCACTCGGATTGAATACCATGTAAGCCTGGGCAGCATAGGCATTGGTCCAGGCAATTCCGGTCATGCCGTAGGTGGTGGATTGATCCACATCAACCAGGGTCCAGGGTGCGAAGGCTATGGAGAAGTTCTCATAGGTCTCAAAACCATCCACAAATCCTTCCGGAGGAGGAGGTGTTTCACCAGGAGCATCCCAGTTCAGGGCAACGTTGTGGCCACTGACTGTGGCTGTGAGGTTGGTGGGAGGATCGAGAACGTCTGTCAGAAGCTCCATTTCCACTGTGTCGATATAGAGATAGAACATATCTGTATCGCTGTAACCCTTGAAACCAACGTAATAGGTACCAGTGGTTGTGGGGATCAGAGGAAGCTGAACAGTTTCATAGGTTGTGTTTGTGATGTTTTCATTTGACCACAAGAGGTTGGTCATGGCATCAACAGTGGGAGCAGTTCCCCAATACACAGCCATCTTCTCTGCATAGGTGGAGCTGGCTGCACGATATTTGAAAGTAAGCTTGTAGTTTGTGTCTGCAGCCATGGCAAAAGGAGGCATAAGCAGCCAATCATTCATGGCCATGGTGGTGTTGTAACGAATCCGGACGCTGTTGGGAGCAGAATCGGCATTGCCGGCATAGGTTTCCCAAGCGTAGGTATCGCCATTGGCATTGATAGTGGTCCAGCCCAGAGGCAGAGCAGGGGGTGTGAGATCGTCAAAGTTCTGCTCGTAGGGATAGCTGGTCACAGTGGGATCTGCCAAGGTGGTAAAGCTCCAGACAGGGCAGTCCACGGCATCGCCAAACTGGTTGTAAGGCACTATCTTCCAGTAGTAAGTGGTGTTGTAGCTGAAATCAGCAGGATCGTAGGTAGTGGCGGTCTGAGTGGTACCATTGACCAGGTTTGTGGGAGGATTATCCGTTCCCAGATATACCTTGTAACCATCGGTAACACCGCCACCGATCAACCAACTGAGACCGGCATTGTAAGAAACGTTGACAGCATTATTGGCAGGGACAGGATTCTGAGCCGGAAGCGGGGGCTCGCCGGCAACAGCCGGAGCAAAAGTGAAGGTGAGACCAGCAGCCGGGAAGACCGTGGCACTGAGAGTGCAGCTGTTGTTGGCAGCGGTACCGGCAATGGTGGCAGCCCAGTCTGTGGTGGTGGTGCGATTGCTAAAATCGGCATTGCTGTCTCCACGCAGACCCACCTGAATGGCAGCCGCTGTGGCAGCGGTTACTGCAGTGATGGGACCATAGACATAGGCAACCTTGTTGCCATTTTCGTGGAGTTGAATTTGGAAATTGAGAATGTCGTTAATCGTGGTGGTGGGAACTCTGCGATAGTTCTTCCATTGCACTGTGAAGATACGGTTAGGAGCTGTTCCGCTCAGGAGATACATCAGCTCACCATTGTCACGGCTCTTGATATCGCGGCTCAAGCCGGCTACCAAGTTGTTGGAAGTGCCTGCAGTTGTGCTGCTGATCGGAACGTTCGAAGTGACAGCGACATCGCCCATCACCACGAAGCCATTGCAGGCTACGCTAACGTTGGAATAATCCACACCGTTGTAAGTGAAAACAAATCCCAGAGGGATTGCGTTGAAAGTCTCGTTGTCGTTCGTAACCGAACCGAGAACTGTTCCTCCACTGATTTCTGTGTAGGTGGCTTGAGTGGTAGTGAACGAGTATTCGCTCACGACAGCCCAGGCGCTCAGCGCTACAAAGCTAAAGATCAGTAGAAGAAGATACTTTTGGATACTGTTGAACATAAGTACTCCTTTCTTGTAGTCAAAACTTATATACTTCCATCCGGATTGGCTCCTGCTAACTAACTGCAGCAGTATGGGCATCCGCGAAACACTCGATACTTCGCATGATGCAAAAGATGCGCCAAAACCGGATTTTAACAAGCTATAAATCGCTTCATTCATGTCAAGATAATTGTTAAAGTGACGAGTGACATATCAGTGAACAGTGAACAGAGCTTCGCTGCTTCGTACGACGGGCAAGCCACCAAAATTAAAAACGGATTACCCAGATTGAGCAGATTTACCCGGAATTCTCATTATATTGACCAAATAGAAGACATGGATATGAGCCAAGCACCGAACTTCTAACTCAGCTCATCGTTTACTCTCTGTTCTCTGTTCACTGTTCACTGAGAAGACACCCATGAGACACCCATGTGACACCCATGTGACACCCATGTATCTTCATGCGTGTCACATGCGTGTCACATGTGTATCATATGCGTTTCAGATGCGTTCCGGATTGGTTTGGTCTGGCAGACCAATCCGGGGTGGGCAAGAAACCTTGCTGTCCAAAGATGAAGCGCTAAACTTGCTGCAAAACCCGCTCCTACTCACCCATACTGAGGTTTTTCAGAGTGTTCAGGCTGATCTCTTTATCCGTGGTGGGCAGGAAAGTGAGCTCCAGCTCGTCTCCCACTGCTGTGAGCGGCAAGAAACTGCTGAGATTACTGGTGGCAATATAGAGCAAGCCCGGTTTATCCTGCAGGCTAAGGTAGTAGATGGTTCTGCCGTCTTTGACGTCTGAACCAATCCGTGCCACTCTGCCTCGCAGGGTATCTGTGACTGCCGACACTCCTGCCAGGGTTCCCACTCTGCTACTGGCCAGAGCCATCTGATAGCTGTCCCGGGCGGACTTGATGGATTCTCCCACGCCGACCAGAGAGAAATCTCTCACGGAAACGAAGCAGAACATCTTCACCAAGCCGGCACTATCTTTGAGAGTCATGAAATATGTAGGTTTTCCGTTCAGATTGACCAAGATCGGGAAAGTGGCACGATAACGGAAGTTTTGCACCTTGCCTTCGGCGGAACTCATGGCAGCATGCTCAGTGGCTCCGGAAACCTTGTAGAGATGGGTGCTCTTATCCCGGGTATCGGTGAGTGTGAAACCCACGGTTCCCTCGTCCGAGCCCACGCTGGACATACCGGTGTAGAAATAGCTACGGCCGTCGTTGCCATAGATCACGTTGTAACCATCTGTTACAGAGAGCATATCCCTCTTGCCGAAGACAGTATTCCAGAAGCCTCTCACATACTTGCCCCACCAAGCCAACTGAGGCATCACAAAGTATGAAGGCTGCACCCTATCCACCCAGGCAGGGATCTTGCTGTCATCAATGCCATCAGCAGTGCGTTTGAGAGAATAGTGTTTGATCTCACCGGTTCCGGCATGCACCGTGATCAGAGCTTCAGCTTCGGGAGCCAGCACACCGACCTTATGGCTGTAGGTAGTGATAGTCCAGTGTGGTTCTCCATTTTCATCCAGCTCAAAGGTATCTCCCGCCAAACCGATGTTTGTGTAGCCATGCAGGTAAAGATGGCGATAGAGATTCTGCCCAAAATAGGCATTGCGCTGATACTTCACTTTGATGGGCTTGCCATCCAGTTCCCGGATAAAAGATACGTCCTGGGGATTGGTGGCGGAGACCATGATGTATCCCGGAGTTCCATCACTGCGGTTAGAGAGCCATTTAAAGAATCCACTGTGCAACAGCGGCGTGACCCAATAGAGATTGCCCTGAACCATCTGGATCGTAGGATTACCGAGGGTAACGCGGCTGCCCAATGCAAAGTCGTCTCCCAGCTTCTTCTCTGCCAAAGAGGCAGCAAAGGCTTGATCCACGATCGGCACCTGGGTGAGATTCACTGGCGAGACAAGATCGGAGAAATTGGTCGAATCCATCTTGCCGATCAGGCTGCGATAAGTTCGTGCATGGAAGATTCCAGAGGAAAAGAATGGCACCAGGAGCAGCCATAAACCCAATGCTATAATAATGTATATCATATACTTGCTGATTTTAGGGATAGTCAGCAGAGGAACCAGGACTATTATTAGAGGCACAATCCAAACTGTGAACCGAAAAGACAGCACCGGCATCACAAAATAAAGAATGAAAGCTAGAAGCAGCAGGCTGATTGCCACTGCCCAGAGGGGCTTGAACACAGGCATCTTAAGCTTGATTTCTGTGGCTTTGGTTTGATTCATACGGGCACCTCACACGTTTAATTAGGCTAGAAAGAACTATCCTATGGGTTCATTCTGGAAGCGTGTGTGCCTTGTCAACAAAAATAGGCTCTGGTTCACCTTGTTTTCGGTTAGTTTTTGTGAACTTTCTCCACTCTAGACCGGTTCGGCAGATTTAAGCTTCAGCCGAAGGTAATCCCTGCGGCTGATCAGAGCAGCCGAGAGCAGGAATCCTGCCGCCACGATGAAGACGGATTGATAGCCAAAGAGCCTCATCAAACCCAGTCCCAAAAAAGGTGCAATCAGTCCTCTGATCCCGGTCAGTGTCACATGAACACTCTGATACATAGCTGCATCCTCTTTCCCCGCAAAGAATATACTGCTCATATTCCAGGCGATATTGATGCCAGTCATAGCCAATCCGAAGATCAGATAGGCCACAAAGATCAGAATGGTCGCCACCACCTGATTGCCTGCATAGGCAGCCGAAACGATGACCAGCAGGGGAAAGATCATCAAAGTGGCAAAAGAAATGGATATGAAGCTCAGGGGATGCATGCGGTCGTGCAGCTTTCCGATCAGTGGAGACAGCAGCAGCATGCCAAGCTGGGAGAGAATGCCCTTGGAAAGGAAATTGGCTGTGTAGTTCAGCTTCAGGACGTCCACCAGATAGAGCGGTATCACCGGAGTCATCATAATGAAGCCCATGCCATAGATCGAGAAACTGCGCTCAAACGAGGCAAAAGCCGGGTTCTCCTTCAGCAGACTGAAGGTGCGCCGGATGGGATCCATTAGCACAGTCTTCCAAGGCTGTTTCTCGGTCTTCACGCAATCCTGAAGCGGCTCTATCTTCACTCTGGAGAGGAAGAAGCAGTGAATGAATCCTGCCAGACCGGTGACCGCCAGAATCAGTCTGTAGCTGGATTCCCGGCTGTCCAGAAGCCTTCCTGCTACAAAGGTGACCACGATTGAGACCAGCATGCCCAGGGAGATGGTGTAGCCATAGACTTTGGCTCTTCTGCTTACGTCGATGTTCCGCTGGAAGATGCTGTTTTGAGCCGGGATGATCAGAGAGTTGGCAGAGTAGAGCAGGAGCAGAAGGATCAGATATTGGTTGATTCCCGCCATCCATAAAGCCCACAAAAGGCTCAGCCTGCCTAAAAGGCCTGCCAGCAGGATATAGCGGGATTTGTTGCAACTGCGCTCCAGAAAGCGTCCCATCCAGATGGAAAGGAAGTTTGAAACCGGCCAGATCAGAGTGATGATCAGGATCTGCCACTCTGTGGCCAGGAGTGCTTTACGGGCAATGATGTCCTGGGTCTGTCCAAAGCTTTGCACAAAGCCGTTGAATGCTGCAGCAAGAAGCAGCAGCACTGCTGTCTGACGCTCGGCCGGACTAAGCTTTCCCAGACGCATATCTTTGGCCTCTACAGGCGAATCTTCAGATCAGTTATAGGGATTTCCCAGTGATTGGTATCGTGATCCAGGAGCAGGTATCCGCTGTGTTCCTTCAGCTTAGCATAAATGTAGCGCTTGGCTTCAAAGGTCTGTTTGCGGTTCACGTCGTAAGCCGAAGTTATCGCAGGAGAAGTGTGAAAGCGGGTGGGGATGATATCACCCGGATAGATATAATACTTATCTTCTGTCTGGATCTCCACGATCTGGCTGCCAATAGTGTGGCCACCCACTTGTTTCAAAAAGACTCCCGGGCAAAGCTCGGTCTCGCCATCCACCAGGACAAGCTCTCCCTCTTTTTCCAGAAGCGAGAGTTGCCACTCAAAGGAATAGGCCGCCTGATTCAGCCCATCGGGAACTCGCGCCATCTCCCATTCCGCCTTCTGAATCCAGTAGCGGGCGTGGGGGAAAGTGAGAGCATCGGACGAGCCAAAACCGGTCACAATGCCTCCGGCATGATCAAAATGCAGATGAGTCATCACCACATCCGTGATATCTCTATCCTGAAAGCCCAGCTCTGCCAAAGATACAGGAAGCTGGAAATCCGAAGGCTTGTAGATATCCCTCTGTTTATCGGTGAGACGGTTTCCCAGGCCGGTATCGACCAGGATACGCCGCTCTTCAGTAACGATCAGCAAGAGGTTGAGATCCATCTTCTGACGACGACGCTCATCCGTGGAGACTTCTTTGCCCCAGATAGCCCAGGGCAAAACGCCCATGAAGGCGCCACCGTCCGACCAGTAGTGTCCGGCCAGAACCTTGAAGAGCTTCATTTTATTCTCCGCTTTCCTTCTTGGGTTGAGGTTTGCGGCGAGGTCTTTTCTTGTATGCAGGAGCTTTGGCATCCGCTTCAGTTGCCGGCTTCAGAGGAGCTTTGGGCTCATTCTTGGCAGGAGCTTCAGCTTTCACAACCGGAGCCTTGGCAATCCTGGGAGGTCTTTGGTTTCTGGGTCTTGCCGGAGCTTTTTCGGGTGCCTCAGGAGCCGGAGCTTCATCTGTGGGAACAGCCTGATTGTTGTTGGCATGCTTGAGTGCATCTTTTTCGGAAAGCTTGGCGTGGAAGACCACTACCCGCTTCTTTTCGCCTTCTCCCACGGTGAGGGTTTTGAGCCCTTTGTTGCTCTCGATATAGCGGTGAATCACCCTGCGATCGGCAGGATTCATCAGCGGTAAAGTGACCGCTTTACCATTCTTTTCCACGGTGCGGATCTGCGGCATGTATTGACGCAGGAACTGCTGTTCGCGGCGTTCCCTGTAACCATCCAGATCCACAAAGACGCGGTCCAGACTGCGGTCTGCCTCAAAAGAGCGATTGGCAAGAAACTGGATAGTCTCCAGCATGTTGCCGTTCTTCCCGATCAAAAAGCCGGGATCACTGCAACCCACCACGTCCACATAGACGGATTTTCCTTCTTTACGGGCTTTAATCTTGGAAAAGCCCACTCCCATCTCGGAAAGCAGCTTCTCCACAAAGAGACGGATTCTTTCATGCAGTTCTTCCTGATGAAAGCGCAATTTGGCCTGACGTTTACCAATAAAGCCCAGGAAACCGGAGCTGGGACGCGTCACGATGTCATAACGCAGCTCCCACTCCCTAACTTTAAATTCTTTGCAATAATCACGGATCACTGCTTCCACGGAAGCTCCGCTTCGTTCTATAGTCGCCATTAAAAAGTCCTTTGTTCGATAAAGAGTTAAGTTACTGAGTCACTTCCTGAGTACGGAAGTGTTTTTGCAGATAATACTGCTGCACAATGGAGAGGACGTTGAATACCGTCCAGTAGAGCACCAATCCCGCCGGCATACTGCGGAAGATGAAGAACATCATGACCGGCATCATCCAGGTCATCATCTTCTGGCTGGATTGCATGGCTTTTTGTTTCTCATCCATATTGGCTTCATCCTGCACCGGAGGTCTCATCATGCGGCTTTGCAGGATCATAAACACACCCATCAGGATAGGAAGCACCATAAATTTATCCGGCTCGGAAAGATCCTTGAGCCAGAAGATAAAGCCGGCATTACGCATATCGAGCGAGTAGCGCAGCACATTGTACAGCGAGATAAAGATCGGCATCTGTATCAAAAGAGGCAGACAGCCGGAGAAGGGAGAAGCGCCATTCTCTTTGTACAGCTTGGAAAGCTCCATTTGCATCATCTTGGGATCGTTCTTGTATTGTGCTTGAATCGCCTGCACCTGCGGCTGAATTCTTTGCATCTTGATGCTGGCATCCATTTGCTTGTGCGTGAAGGGATGCAGGAGTATCTTCATGAGAATGGAGAAGATGATGATGACCACACCATAATTGGGGATCAGCTTGTGCAGGAACTTCAAGAGCCAGGCAAAGATACCTGCCAGCCAACGCAGCCAGGCAGCTCCCCGCTCGGCAACGTTTTCCAGGGATTTGCCATAGGCTTTCAGGATGTCATAATCCGCAGGACCGGCATAGATCAGAAAGCTCTGCTGCCAATCGTTACGTGCCTGCCTTTGCTTGGAGATCAGCTTGAATGCCGGAGAGGCGTTTTCCTTGGAGATAAAAGCACTGAAATCATTGGTGATCACAGGCTCGTTTTCCAGCACAGCAATGGTGAAATATTTGGACCTGATCGCTGCCCAATCAAAGCCACTGATCTGGCTGGTGGGCGGCTTCTTCTTCAGGGAATTGACAGATATCTTTTGAAGCTGAGCATTGTAGATCAGGAACTTATAGTCCTGAGCCTTGCTGCGCAGATACTCTTCGCTATCAGCAATGCCACTGGAAAAATCGTGCTCCAGGCCAATGATGCCGGGAACTTCCTGCAGCTTGAGATCCAGCTTGATGCCATAGCTTTGATCCAGGCTGTAGGTCTTGGCGACCGTGGGGCTATCCGGAGCTCCCAAATAGAAGGTGACGGAGGCCGAATCCGCTGCAACGGAATAGGCAAACACTTTCGTATCCAGAGACTGAGTGGCTCCGGCTGAGAGGATGGTGGTGCCAGCAATCCGGCTATCGGCATTAATCAGGCGAACCTGCTCCTCATCGTTGATCTTGTAGTTGTTTAGCTCCACCTGAGTGATCACCGCACCCCGGGTGGAAAAACTGACCTGCATCAGGTCGTTGTGTAAGCTGAAAGTCTCTTCGCTTGCACTGGGACTTGCCAAACTGTCCAGAGGTGTTACTGTGGCTACTTGCCCGGGCTGGGAAACCTCAGAACTGTCTGTGGGAAGCTCGGCGGGAAGCTCTGCCGCTGCCTGACGGCTTTGCTCCTGGGCTTGAGCTTTGCGTCTGGCCTGGGGACGCCAGACAAACTGGTCGAAGACCAGAAAGAGGGCTAGCATTGCTAATAGGGCATAAAGTGTTCTCTTATCCACTTTTCCTCCTTAGAGAAGTGGGTCGTAACCACCCTTACAAAAGGGGTTACAGCGCAATATTCGGGTAAAACTGAGCCAGAAAGCCCGACCAAACGGGTACTTACGAAAAGCCTGCGCAGCATAATTGCTGCAGCTGGGCTGGAAGCGGCAACTGGCCGGAAGGGCTGGCGAGATCGCCATTTGGTAGAAACCAATAAGTCCGAGAAAGATCCGGTTTAAGACTTTCGGGCTCCCAGGGGAGGCAACTTGTTCAAATAACTGATGATCTGCCCGAGCTCGGCACATAGTTCCTGCCAGTCTAAAGACCCCACGCCGATTCTGGCCACCAGATTGACCTTACAGATAGGTAAGTCCTTCTGCTGGCGGAACCAAGCTTTGATTCTGCGTCTAACGAGATTGCGGGTGACCGCCTTGCCGATTTTTTTCCTGAGTGTGATTCCAAGCTGGAAATCTGTCTCACTGGGTAATACCGGAACGTAGAAATGCGCCGTCCGTACTGAGAATTGAGCTTCTGAAAAGCGTTGATATTCTGAATGACGCTTGATCCAGCTCAGCATTGCTCATACACTGACTACTTTTCTTCCTTTGGCACGACGACGGGCCAGAACCTTTCTGCCATTGGCAGTGGCCATTCTGCTGCGGAAACCGTGGGTGTTCTTACGGCTACGGTTTGAGGGTTGATAAGTACGTTTCATTATATAACTCCTTGAAATACTCGTATTTTTCTTTAGAATGCCAGACTTTTTGATCTGCCATCGCTGTCAAGGTCTTTGTGGAGTGACTAGTAACCAGTGACCAGTAACAGGAGTTGCGCTGCTTCGCTGGCTGGGATACTACCTTTAGAACTCTGACTCCCTAATCCGACACCCATGAGACACCCATGAGACACCCATGTGACACCCATGTAAAATCATGCGTGTCTCATGAGTATGAGATGGGTTTGGTTTGGGTGAGCAGTTAGTGACGATCAGATTCTCTTGGTCGAACAATGGACTGAAGGGTCAGACCTGTTTGTCTGGCCGATAATATGGTTTGCACTCAGTCCATTTCGTCAATGAGGTCTATATCGTCCATACTCTTGATATGTGAGTAGATCGCGCCGCTTCATGGCTTTACACCTGATGGGCTCCAGGTCGAAGGACTGCTGCCCATCGCTATCAGATGAGCGTCCCTTCAGGGCTGGCTTGTCCCGCTTGATTCGGAACTCAATAAGTATAAATAATCCGTATTAATCTGCTACATCCGTGTAATCCGTGTTTAAATCCGGTAGCTAGCCCAGCGAGCGACAGCAGCGCAGCTCTGTTCACTGATCACTGTTCAGATTCCCAGCTTCTGGCAGGCCATGTGAGCCGCATCCTGATGGGCGTTCTTTTTGGAATTACCTTTGCCCACTCCGAGGATCTGGCCGTTGCTTCGCACTTCCACCACGAAGGTTTTGTGGTGTTCCGGGCCTTCTTCGCCCACGGTCACATAGTTCGGCGGGCTTTGATTGCGGGATTGCATATATTCCTGCAGGATGCTTTTGTAGTTCACCAGTTCGTTGCGGGTAACCGTGGTTTCGTAATCCACCAGAATGTTATTTTTTATGAATCTGGTAGCTGCAGCAATGCCGCTATCCAGGTAGATGGAGCAGATCATGGCTTCCATGGTATCGGAGAGGATGGAGGGCTTGCCGGCACCGCCGGAGCTCATTTCTTCCGGACTGAGCAGGATGTACTTGCCCAGCTCGATGGCATTGGCTTTGAGGGTGAGATAGGTCTCGGAGACTATCTTGGACTTCAGCTTGGAGAGCTTGCCTTCCTGTTCGTCCGGATGTTTGGAAAAGAGCTCTTTGCTCACGATGAAACCCAGGATGGAATCCCCCAAAAATTCCATGCGCTCAAAGGGTGAAGGGCTCTTATGATCGTTGAATTTGCGACGCAGATAGGATTTATGAGTGAGCGCAGCCTTCAACAAAGTGGGATCATGAAAGGTATAGTCGATCCGCTTTTGGAGCTGTGCCAGGCTCTTTTCCCACTTGGGATACTGCTCGGAGATCTTCTTGCCGTTGATGTACTCAACAATTTTGGCTATGATAGGATTCAAAATTCCTCTATTAAAGCCCTACAGCCCGGGCTGTATTCCGGGCTGAATGGGCATCTGTAAATGTGTTTATGCCTGATATTTTTTAAAGACCACAGCGGAGTTGTGACCCCCAAAACCCAGGGAGTTGGACAAGGCTGTGCGGATATCCAGCTTGCAGGAAGAACCTGTGTTGTAATCCAGATCGCAATCAGGATCGGGATTTACCAGGTTAATCGTGGGATGAACAACGCCTTCATCCAGGGATTTGGCGCAGACAATGGCTTCGATTCCCGCTGCAGCACCGAGCATGTGTCCCACCATGGATTTGGTGGAGTTGACCTTCAATTTGTAAGCGTGCTCACCAAAGACCTTCTTGATGGAAGCGGTCTCACCTTTATCATTCAAAGGTGTGGAAGTGCCGTGGGCATTGACGTAGTCGATATCCTCGGGCTTGAGCCCGGCATCGTTGATCGCCATCTGGATAGCTCTGGCGCTGCCTTCTCCATCTTCTGTGGGAGCTGTGATGTGATAGGCATCGTCTGTGGCACCGTAACCGGCTATTTCGGCATAGATTCTGGCGCCACGGGCTTTGGCATGTTCCAGCTCTTCGAGGATGATGAAGGCGGCACCTTCTGCCATCACGAAGCCATCGCGCTCCTTATCGAAGGGGCGGGAGGAGGTGGTGGGATCGTCGTTACGGGTGCTGAGGGCACGCATAGCGGAGAATCCACCCACGGCCAGAGGCGTCACGGCTGCTTCGGCTCCACCGGATACGATGATATCGGCATCACCGTATTGAATGGTGCGGAAGGCTGTGCCGATGGCATGGTTGGCACTGGCACAAGCGCTGGTGATATTGAAGTTTATCCCCTTGAAGCCCTGCTCGATGGCAATGTGAGCAGCGGAGATATTGGCGATCATCTTGGGGATGAAAAACGGTGATATGCGGCGAGGACCCTGAGTGTGGCACTTGATGGTCTCCTCTTCAAAGGTGAGGATTCCGCCGATGCCTACTCCGGTGATCACACCGACTCTGTCAGGATTGTAGCTTCCAGGCTCCAGGGCAGCATCTTGCACTGCTTCACGGGCAGCAACCAGAGCAAACTGGGTGTATAAATCCAATTTCTTGATCTCTTTATGATCAAAGTGATCAGCAGGGTTAAAATCCTTAACTTCTGCCGCAATATGTGTGGGTAAAGTGGAGGCATCGAAGCGGCTGATCAATCCGATCCCGCTTTTACCGGAAAGCAGAGCTGCCCAGGTGTCCTGAACATTGTTTCCGACTGGTGTAATGGCTCCCAAACCTGTGATTACGACTCTCTTCTTTGTCATCAAAACCTCTTTTTATTGGCTTAGTGGCTCATAAGTTAATAGGTTAATAAACTTAAGCCCCGTGGGTATAAACCTGTTAACCTGTTAACTTAGGGTAGGTTATCAAAAATGAACCAATCCTGATACCTGAATAGCTATCAGGATTGATTCGGGGTGCTTAGTTCCTAAGCGAGTTTCTCTTTGAGATAGTCGATCGCGGCGCCGACGGTACGAAGGCGATCCTGATCTTCATCCGGGATTGAGAGATTAAACTCATCCTCAAATGCCATCACGAGCTCGACCGTGTCCAAGGAATCGGCACGAAGGTCTTCAATGAAGCTTGCTTCGGGGACGATCTGGGATTCTTCAACCCCGAGTTTGTCCATGACGATCTGTTTGACTTTGGCTTCAATATCCATTATTCCTCCTATGTTATTGAAGTGGTATTTATGGTTATTGTAACGGTTTATCCGTTGGGTTTTAGTGCATTGTGAGGCCACCATCGACTGCGATGGTCTGGCCGGTGATATAACTGCTGTCCTCGCTGGCGAGGAAGATACAGAGGCGGGCGACATCATCTGAACTGCCCATCTTGTTCAACGGGATCACTTTGGCATATTCGGCACGGACATCATCCGGCAGTGTGGCAGTCATCTCGGTCTCAATGAAACCGGGAGCCACGGCATTGACGCGGACGTTGCGGCTGGCAAATTCCTTGGCACAGCTTTTGGTGAAGGCGATCAGGCCTCCCTTGGACGCTGCATAATTGGCCTGGCCGGCATTGCCCATGATGCCGATCACACTGGAGATGTTTACGATGGAGCCTTTACGCTGCTTCATCATGTGTTTAAAAGCTTTCTGAGTGCAGATGAAACTGCCCTTGAGATTGATGTCCAGCACTAATTGCCACTCTTCTTCCTTCATGCGGAGCATGAGGTTGTCCCGGGTGACTCCGGCGTTGTTGATCAGGCAATCCAGCTTGCCATGCTCTTTTACAATAGTGGCAAAAAGAGTGTCCATGGCAGCACTGTCCGTCACGTTCCCGATGTAGCCGAAGGCTTTGTGCCCTGCTTCCCGGAGCTTATTGACTGCCGTCTCCACTGCCTCTTCTGAGAGATCAAGAATCAGCACGGTGGCGCCACTTTTGGCAAAGCGTTCGGCAATGGCATAGCCAATACCACGGGCACTGCCAGTAATTAGCACTGAATAGTCTTCAAATTTATACATAAGTCATTCCTGAATCATTCATTACTTGGAGATAAACTCAAGAACTGCATCCAGTTCCTCAGCTTTGTCAAGATTAATGCACTCCAAATCTTTGTCAATATTCTTTATCATACCGCTTAGGACTTTCTGCGGACCAAACTCCACAAAGCGGGTTACACCTTGGGATTTCATGTATTGAATTGTGTCCACCCAGAGCACAGGAGAGATGATCTGTTTGCCCAGCTTCTCTCTGATCTGATCAGGATCTGAAGAGGGCAAAGCATCCAGATTGGAGACCACGGGAATAGTTCCCGGATTAAACTGCAGCTTCTGCATCTCCTCACTGAGCCAGGCACTGGCAGAGTGAATCAAAGGAGTATGAAAAGGGCCACCCACTACCAAGGGAAGAGCGCGTTTGGCGCCTTTGGCCTTGGCTAGCTCCATAGCTGCCTGCACTCCTGCTTCCGAGCCGGAGATCACAGTCTGAATGGGAGTATTAAAGTTCACTGCTCTCACCAAGCCGGCAGCTTCAGCTTCCTGGCAGACGTCTTTCACGCTCTGAGAATCCAAGCCAATAATAGCGGCCATGGCAAAAGGAGAGTCGCCCACGGCTTTGATCATAAATTCTCCCCGCTTGTGCACGATATGCATGGCGTCTTGCCAGCTCAGCACTCCGGAGGCCACCAGAGCGGTGAACTCTCCCAGGGAGTGTCCTGCCACAAAGTCCGGCACCAGAGAACACTTTTCCTGAAAGTATTTCAGGGCACAGATGCTATGAAAGAGAATAGCGGGCTGAGTGAAGCGGGTCTCTTTGAGGGCTTCTTCGGGGCCAGTGGCCAGGATGGAAGCCAAGTCTGTTCCATGAGTTTGATCAAAGGAATGCAGCAGTTCGGCATATTCTGGCCTGGCAGCCACATAATCCATTGCCATTCCTATGTATTGAGCTCCCTGTCCGGGAAAAACAAAAGCAGTCTTCATAATATCACAAATCCTTATCTGAAAACTTAGTATCTGGCCAGAATGCTGCCCCAGGTGAGCCCTGCTCCAAAGGAAGTGAGCAGGATGATATCCCCGCGGCGCACTTTCTTGTTGCGGATAGCTTCATCGGTGGCGATTGGAATAGTAGCGCTGGAGGTGTTGCCGTATTTCTCAATATTGACAATCACTTTGGACATCGGCACCTTCATCTTATCTGCCAAACCTTCTATAATCCGCAAGTTAGCCTGATGCGGAATCACCCAGTCCACGTCCGCGGCAGTGAGGTGATTGCGTCTCAAGAGCTCATCACTGGAGGCATACATGCTCTTGATAGCATTCTTATAAATCTTATTACCTTCCATGTAAACCGTGTGCAGGTGTTTATCCACAGTTTCGTGTGAGGCAGGCATACGTGATCCCCCGGCATGCTGGATCAGAAGGTCTCCCTGGCTGCCATCGGCACTGATCACGACATCTATGATGCGGGAAATATCACTGCTGGTGGCGCGAGAAACAATTGCCGCACCGGCACCATCACCAAAGAGCACGCAGGTGTTGCGATCTTCCCAATTGGTGATCTTGGTGAGCACATCCACGCCCAAAACCAGCACGTTCTGACGGCTGCCGCTTTCCACAAACTGCCTGGCAGTCTCCAGAGCATACACAAAGCCTGTGCAACCCGCAGAGACGTCAAAGGCGGGGAAGCCCTTGAGCCCCAGCTTATGCTGCACCATACAGGCGGTGGAAGGGAAGGCATGATCGCCACTGATGGTGGCACAGATGATCAGATCGATATCCCGGTAGCTCACGGAGGAAGCTTCTATGGCATTGATAGCAGCTTTTATGGCCAGATCACTGGCAGCTTCGTCTTCGCTGCAATAGTGCCGTTCAAACATCCCGGTGCGGGAACGAATCCACTCGTCTGTGGTTTCAACTATCTTTTCAAGATCGAAGTTATTGACTATCTTCTTGGGGGCATAACTGCCAAAGGCTGAGAATTTTGCATGGTATAACATTACAAGCTCCCGAAATACTGCTTGGCATGCCCGACAAACCCACTCTTGGATATCCGGGCAGCAAAGCGTATAGCATTCATCATGGCTTTGGAATTGGATCTGCCATGCGAGATCACACTGGTGCCATTAAGCCCCACAAGCAGGGCTCCGCCATACTCCGTGTGATCCAGTTTCTTTTTCATATAGGCATAAACGGGATAGGAGAGCAAAGCACCCAGCTTCGCCACCCAGTCCTTGTTAAACTGCTCTTTGAGGATGGCAAAGATACTGAAAGCAGCACCTTCCACCGTCTTGAGCATCACGTTGCCCACAAAACCATCGCAGACAATCACGTCCGTCACTCCGCTCAGAACGTCCTTACCTTCAATATTACCGATAAAATTCAGGTCTTTGGAAGCGGCCAGCAATTTATAGGCTTCCTTGGTGATGCTGTTGCCCTTGGCACTCTCTTCCCCGATGTTGAGCAGAGATATCCGGGGACTTTCCAGCTTGAAGAAATATTGGGAATAGAGCCTGCCCAACTGGGCAAACTGCAGCAGATGTTCTGCCTGACAATCCACGTTGGCTCCCACATCCAGGATGATCTCATGATTCTTCTGAGTGGGGAATTGGATGGCTATGGCCGGACGCATCACGTTGGGAATCCTGCCATACACAAAAAGAGAAGCAGCCATCACAGCTCCGGTGTTTCCGGCGCTCACGACTGCTTCGCTCAAACCTTTGTGGTGATGCTCAATTGCCTTCACCATGGAGCTGTCTTTTTTGGTGCGGAAAGAATTGGAAGCTTCGTCTTCCATTGTGACCCGCTGGCTGGCGTGAACTACAGAGATTCTGGATTTGTCGTAAAAGAACTTTTCCAGATGCGATGAGATGATGCTCTCATCCCCTACCAGAACTACTTCATCGCAATAGTCTTCTTTGATTGCGAAAACAGCGCCCTCTATCTCCGGCAGCGGTGCATTATCGCTGCCAAAAGCATCGACCGCTATGCGCAATGTTTAATCCTTGATGTCGATTATCTGCTTACCGTTGTAGGTGCCGCAGTTTGCACAGATGTGGTGGCTTCTGGTGGATTCTCCACACTTGCTGCAGATGCTGAAGCTCGGAAGCTTCAAGGCATCGTGAGTTCTGCGTTTGTCACGACGGGTCTTCGAAGTTTTCTTTTTTGGGACGGCCATTATATTCTCCTGTATGGTAATGCAGCAAGCTCTTGAAATGCTAGGTCCGGACGATCCCGAACCAATCCCTGCTGCTTCATTACGCTATAAAATTCTTATTTGAGAGTTCAAGGACTTTCAAAGCGGCTTTTTTGTCAATCAATTTCCGTTCAAGCAGTTTCTTAGCTAAGCTGAAAGAGCCTCATCCAGAACTCCGGGAAAGTGAGCCCAGGCTTATACGGGATTCCTGATTCGTGTCCTCTTCAAGGTCCCTCCCCTCTTCATTATTGTGCCAGGTAACAATCAAGTGCTATATTTTATAGTATCACTACCAATTACACCGCTCACAGTCTGGACTGAACCGTAAAAAAGTATAACTATTTGTCGGGTGTAACCGTAAAAAAGTATAACTATTTGTCGGGTGTAACCGTAAAAATGTCTTGACAGCGCCTCACCAATATCCATTCTGGCCTCAGACATTCAAGAGGTAAGTATGAACTACATTGAGCGAGACTTAGAGGCCAGGCTGATCCCAAGCTTACAGAGCCACAAAGCCCTATTTATTCTGGGAGCCAGACAGGTCGGTAAAACTACCCTTATGAAAAGGCTTATAGACCGGATGGGGACAGACAATTCCCTATACTATGACCTGGAGATACCCTCGAATCTAAGTCTGTTTTCCTCCGATCTGGACAGAGTCCTGGCAAGACTGCGCTTTGATAGAGCCAATTCAGAGAAAAAGACCTTTGTCTTTATCGACGAAATCCAGTATCTGAGAGATTTTTCCAAGACCGTCAAGATCCTGGTTGATCATCATTCGGACGAGTTTAAGCTGGTGATGACCGGCTCGTCCTCTCTACTGATTAAGCAGCAGTTCAGTGAATCACTGGCTGGCCGTAAAGAAGTGGTGATTCTGCGCCCGCTCAACTTTGCAGAATTCTGCGGATTCAAGGGAGAAGACAAGATAGCCGGAGAGCTCGGCTCCGAGCTCGATCCAGCCCGAAACCCACTTTTGAGTATGAGCTCAAAACTGGAAATCCTGATGGAGGAATACGTAGTCTTCGGAGCTTTCCCGGAAGTGGTGCTGCTCGAGAGACAGCAGCATAAGATCGAGCTTCTCAATGATATAGTCTCATCCTACATCATCAAGGACATCAGGCAGATCCTGCAGATCGAGAAGCTGCAGGAATTCAACAAACTGCTGAGAATGCTAGCCTACAGCATAGGCAAAGAGATCAATATCAGCGAGTTGAGCCGTAACGTAGGCCTGCACCGGGAATCGGTGCAGAAATACCTGATGACCCTGGAAGAGTCATTCATTATCAGCACCATCAGCCCCTTTTACTCCAATCCGGATAAAGAGCTGCGCAAGATGCCCAAAATATATATGGCAGACACAGGCCTTAGAAACATGCTGATAAATGATTTCAGGGCACTCGAGACCAGGCCGGATCGGGGAGAACTGATCGAAAATACCTTCTTCCTCAGCTTGCTGCACAGTCTTGAGATAAGCACCAAAATCCACTATTGGAAGACGAAGCAGGGCAACGAGGTGGACTTCGTGCTGAAGTCTCCCGAGCACATCATAGCCTATGAACTGAAGTATGGCGGCAACAGCCAAAATCACTTCAATCTCTTCCGCAGTTACTATCCCCAGGCCACCTGCTTTACGGTGAGGCATCACTACGAGCCAAAAGAGGGTGTGCTTCCGCTTTGGTACAGGCCCTCTGTTCACAGATCACTGTTCAATCATCACCACCCTAATAGGACACGCATGAGACACCCATGTGACACCCATGTGACACACATGTAAATTCATGCGTG
>JAEZUG010000076.1 GCA_023421135.1 Candidatus Cloacimonadota bacterium
GCTTTACATCGAGACTCCTGCCAATCCCACCATCACTATCACAGACATTGCACAATGTGCGGAGATCGCTCATAAGCATGGTTTGCGCCTTGTTGTCGATAACACTTTTTGTTCTCCCTATTTGCAAAAGCCTTTGGATCTGGGCGCAGATATCGTATTACACTCCATCACCAAGTTCATCAATGGACATGCTGATGTTGTTGGCGGAGTGATAGTCGCGAAGACAGAGGCAGATCATAAACTGCTCTACAATGTGATGACCAGCATGGGTCCCAACATGGATCCCCACCAGGCATTTCTGGTGATCCGGGGCTTGAAAACTCTCTCCATCAGAATGGACAGAGCTCAGGCAAATGCGATGAAGATCGCTGCCTGGCTGGAGAGTCATCCCAAGGTTGCCTGGGTTCGCTATCCCGGCTTGGAATCCCACCCCCAGTATGAACTGGCCAAGAAGCAGCAGAGTGGGGCAGGGGCGATGATATCCTTTGGCCTCAAAGGTGGTTTAGTTGCAGGTAAGGTCTTGATGGACAATGTGCAGCTAGCAGCCCTGGCGGTATCTCTGGGCGGTGTGGAGACACTTATTCAACACCCTGCTTCAATGACCCACTCCAAGGTTTCCTCGGAAGCCAAGCTCAAAGCCGGGATAAGCGACGATCTGGTTCGCTATTCGGTAGGAATTGAGGACGTGGAAGACTTGATTGAGGATCTCGAGCATGCTCTGGCGTGTATTGCTGACTAACAAAAGCAGAATCTACTTGACAAGAAAAGCACCCTGAGAAACTTTGAGAAAAATTGGCGAGATAGCTCAGCCGGTAGAGCAGAGGCCTGAAAAGCCTTGTGTCCCCAGTTCGATTCTGGGTCTTGCCACCACGATTTAGGACGCTCTCTGAGCGTCCTTTTTCATTTTATCAGCATTCATCTACTCACTATTCTAAGTTAATTATCCGGCCATGGAGACTGCTGTGAAGCTCTATCGTCCTGAGAATCATTGCCTTATCCTCTCTCATCAGATCATGTAATCATAACTTAATATAGGATAAGCTTTTCCTTAGCGTTCGCTAAAGCATCGCTAAAGAATTGAGTGAGGGAGCAAGGGGTTGAGACCTGGTGGATCCTGTGAAAGATGGATGTATTGAAGAATCCCTGATCTTTCGGCTTGTTTTTTGCTGTTATTGGAGCAGTATATTGGAATGAACTATTTGTTACGAAATCTCAGAATTCCTGTTGTTGAAGATACGGGTTTGGAAATGGCTGTCTGCCAAAAGCTTGGTGTGCCCAATACGGCCTTCAGATTGGAGCAGATTCTCAGAAAAGCTCTTGATACCCGCAGGAAAGGGCACCCCATTTGGGATTATAGCCTGGAGCTTAGTATTCCCGATGGCAGAATTAATCACAAAGATCTGTCACCATATCAATCTGAACCATGGCCGGAACTACCCCACAGACTTATCCCGGACAACCCTATTGTGATAGGTATGGGGCCAGCAGGTTTGTTTACTGCTCTGGCGTTGGTGGAGCGTGGTATCAAACCCAGAATCTATGATCAGGGCTCTGAACTCTCACAAAGGACAGAGCACGTGAATGAGTTCTGGGATAAAGGCATTCTGCGGGAGGAGTCGAACGTCCAATTTGGCGAAGGCGGAGCCGGCGCCTTTTCGGATGGCAAGCTCACCAGCAGAGGAAACAACCCTGTTGTGAGAAGGATCTACGAGCTTCTTATCCAGTTTGGAGCTAATCCAGCGATAGCTTTTGAAGCTCTTCCTCATTGCGGGACGGATGGGATTCGAGCACTGGTTCAAAGATTCAGAGAATACCTTATATCGATGGGAGCTGAGTTTCATTACAATTCCCAGCTTACAGATCTGGAGATCATTGCCGGTAGGCTGAAGAGAATCAAGATCAACGACTCATGGGAAGATTGCAGCACTTTGATCCTTGCCTTGGGCAATTCTGCCAGAGATACTTTCAGGTTGTTGGCAGGTCGTGGACTGGCAATGGAAGCCAAAGACTTTGCGGTAGGTTTTCGGATCGAGCATATCCAGGCACAGATCAATCGTTCAATCTATGGCTCGGAGAAATGGGCTGAAACGCTGGGGCCGGCCAGTTACCGCTTGGCAGATGGTAAGGTCTATAGCTTTTGCATGTGTCCGGGTGGGGAAGTGATCGCTGCTTCATCCTCGGCAGGAGCTGTTGTTACCAACGGTATGAGTCTCAGTTCCAGATCAGGCTTATACTGCAACAGTGCAATTGTGACTTCAGTTGGAAAGGATGTATTTGGCTCAGCTCTGTTTGCCGGAATGGAGTTTCAGGAAAAGATCGAGCAGGAATCTTTTGTCGATGGTTACTATGCTCCGGCTCAGAGAATTGAGGACTTCATGAAGTCTAAGGATACCACTGCCCGGTTCTTTGCCAGCTATCGCCCGGGGGTCAAATCAACTGATTTGACGAGGACTTATCCTGCTGAGCAGACAAATTTGATAAAAAGTTCTTTACAAAAATTCGATGCCATAGTTCATGATTTTATTAAGAATGCTGTGTTGATAGCACCGGAAACCAGAACTTCCAGTCCTGTCAGGATCATCAGAGACAAAGCTATGCTGTGTAGCACAAGCTGCGAGGATGTGTTTCCTGTGGGAGAAGGTTCAGGCTATGCCGGCGGAATTATCAGTAGCGCAGCCGATGCGTATAGAACAGCCTCAACGTTTTTCATAAGGTGAGATTATGCCAAAGATATTGGTCATTGAAGATGATACCAGCTTTCGTTCAGTATTGATGCAGATGCTGCTCAAGGCGGGTTATGAAGTTACGGAAGCCTCAAATGGTGACCAAGCAATCAAGCTCTGTCCCAGTTTCAAGCCGGATCTCGTGCTTACGGATATAATAATGCCCGATAAGGAAGGCCTGGAAACCATACGTGAAATGTTGGTTCTATGTCCCGAGATCAAGATTATCGCGATGTCGGGTGGCGGGAGAATTGGTCCGGATAGTTATCTTCCCCTGGCCAAGATGTTTGGTGCCAAGGCAACCCTTCAGAAACCCTTTATGAGAGACGAACTGCTTGCGACAATCGAGCAAGTACTTAATCTTCCGGATTGAAGCTAGTCTTTTAGTATTTGTGTAATCTGTTGAGCTCTTCGTTGGGGAGAGAACCGTAGGCCAATAGACTCTGATATTGCGCGTCTATCGGGGTTCTTTCTCAGTGCTTCTTCAACTGCTGCTTTGAGTTCAGTTTCTGACCTGTGCAATAGAATTGTACCAAAACCGGCTATCACGGTGGGGATGCCTGCGACGTTTGAACCGATAGGATAGCAGCCGTAGTACATAGCTTCCATCAGGGCATTAGGCATGCCTTCCGAAATCGAAGCCTGAACGTAAACTGCACTTTCTTCCATGAGAATATGCAAGCTGGGCTGCGGAAGCCACTCAATCACTTCAAGGTTGGGCAAATCCTTCATGGGGTGGGATAACTCCAATCCATCTCTCCAGCGATTCTTAATTCCTACGAAGATGAACCTGGTTTGTGGCATTGCCCGGCAGACCTGCAGGAGCAGATCGTAGCCTTTGTTCAAAAAGTCCTCTGGTCTGGGTGTCACTCCCACGCACAAAACTTGCTGCTTGCGTTGCCTATCCAGATTGGGTATCCCGGTAAAGCTGGTTGCATTATATACTACGGAGCAGGGGGTTCGGAGGGCTGGAAGGAAGTGTTTGATTCCATCCGGATGTCCTCCCGGGAGGTAATATGTATTGCTGGATCTTATCAGTGAATCGTGATTGGCAATTATATGGCTGGTGTGTTTGAAAGCATATTTGGCGCAGGCTGCTCTGAATGGCTGGCAGAAGACGCCCATCCTCAGCTCCGGATAGCAGATTGTATCGTAACCACCCACAAAGATGTAGGACTCCAGGGCTCTCAAGCGACAAGCAAACACTGCAACTGCTGCATGGTAGTCTGAGAACCATATCAGGACTTTTGTACCTTTGCTGCAGGTGATTATTCTCACAGTCAGGCGCAGGATACGAATGAAGTATCGAACAACGCCCTGGTTTTGGTGAAGCGGGACTATGGTCAAATCTCCCAAGGCCTTCAGGATCTTTTCGTCTTCTCGAATGAAGGGAGCTTCGGCTGGCTTTGCAAGGATGAACTTCATAGCTTAATTCTTGCTTCACTTTCGCTTGTTGCTGGGGAATTGCCGGGTTGTGAGGGTTTTAGGCATTCATGAATCAATCCTGCGAGCTTGGCGGCCTGGTTTTCCCGGGAGTATTGCTCTATATAAGACCAATTGGGTTGCAATTCCTGAAGTGAGTTTTCGTGGAGTTTTACCAGTTTTACTAAAGAGCTTTTGATGCCTCGGATGTCCATGTGATCAGCTACAAAACCCAGGCCACTGTCTTTCACGATTGAAGCTGCCAATCCATCTGGAGGAACGATAGCAAGAATTGGACGGCCAGAACGGATATAATCGAAGATCTTGCCGGTGAGCACAGATTGAGTGTTCTTACCTGAAGGAATGTAGAGCAGCAAAGCGCTGGCATCATTCATCTTCTGCAGGCTTTCTGCATGGCTGGTAAAGGGTTCCAGAAAGACTACTGTGTTTATCAGAGATGATTCGGCAAACCGTCCCAAGACAAATCCCCGGTTGTTGTTTCCTGTGATAATAATCCGGATTGTGTCCTCTTGAATCTTGCCTTCAGAATGCAATTCGCTGATTGCCTGCCAGAGGGAATCCGGTTGTCTGCGGTCATAGAAGCTACCAGTATAGACGATGGTTACCTGGTTGCTTTCTTCTGTTTGGGGTTCAAGATGAGCAAAGTCTGCCTCGTCATAACCGTTCTGAATCTCCCTGAATGGTTTATTCTTCAGAAAGCTGTAGCGGTTTTCAAAGTTCTTGCGCATGATATCAGTTAGGTAGCTCAAGCCCTTTGCTGCGGCCAGGATGCGGGCTTCCCAAATTAGTTCTTTGGTTTGGGAACGATGAGGGTAGTTGATGTTTAGTCTTTCGGGGTTGTTTGTCCACTCGTCACGAAAGTCACAGATGAAATCCATACTGTATTTCTGTTTCAGAACTAGTCCCAGAAAGAGGGAAGATGGAGGTCCGGAACTGATCACCGCTATCTTAAGATTAGTATCTGCAGAATCACAGAGCCTGGCTTCCTTGTTTAGCATACTGTGCAGGGCTCTGGCTGCGGCTTTGCGGCAGATAATGTATTGGTCTGGAATAAACAGGTTTTGAGATAAGAAGCGAACAAACCAGTTCAATCTCAGAGCAAACAGGCCTTTGAAAAACCAGGATAGATCCAGACAATTGAATCGGTATATCCTGGTGCTGGCTGGCACTTGATCTAGCAGCATGTTATCTGTTGGGTAGTTCATGCCTTTGGGGCTGAGGCAGAGAACGCTGGAGTCTATGCCCAATTTATCCAGATACTTCACCATCTTGAGACTGCGTAAGGAGGCCACTCCGCCTAAGGGAGGAAAGTAGTAGGCTATGTATAAGATTCTGATTCTGTTGTTCATCGTTTTAGTTTCCTCAGTGTTTCCCTGGCTCCTCTTGAGACACTCTGCAGATCGTAGGGAAGTAGAGCTTTACATAAATAAGCTATACCAAGATACAAGACAATGAATAGAGCTGGGATCAAAGATAACCGGAGTAGCTGGTGATGCAGGATGGACTGGATAGGGTAAACTAGGGCAGCAGCCAGAAGAGAAGCTATCAAAGTGCGAACTAGCTGTTCCAGGGGGAGCAACTGTCTCAGGCTTAAGCCCAGCTTGAAGTGAATCAACCACAGATAAACCACAGAGCTGATGTATGTGACCATAACTGTGGCTATTGCTGGTCCCTGCATCTTCAGATTGGTATTGACTAGTATCAGATTAAGTATCAGGTTGGCTACCAGAGTCAGAACAGCATTCTGCATGATGTATTTAGTGCGGTTCACTGCCTGGAAGATCAAACCAAAGATTCCCACCCGGATCGGAAGTGTAAAGAGATATATTCTGAAGTAGATTGCTGCTCCTTCATAACGGGAGGAATAAAGAAAACTCATGATATCCGAAGCTAGCACGAAGAAAACCGCTGCAACAGGAAAGATGATCAGGGCATTCTTTCGGACTGATCCCCGATAGAGCTGAGCCATAAGTTCTGGTGACCCACTGGAACTCATGGCCGGGAGGATAACAGAATAGACGGAGTTTACAAGGATCCCAATGAAAGGCAGCTCCATGGCACCAACAGAGAAAATAGCATATTGAGCTGGGTCAAAGTATGTCGAGATCACAATCTTATCCATCTGTACTGCCAGTATCCCAATGATCGCTGAAAGACCAATAGGTAGTGAGAATCTAAGCTGCTGTTTGTAATCTTCCCAAGCAAACTTGTAGTCCGAGGCTTCCTTACTTAGACCTATTCTGGCATATAACCACTGAATGAAGGCTGCCGTCACAAGCCCTAAAACTATGATCTCCAGCTTCCTGAATACAAGCGCTGTTCCCAAGATCAACACCAGATCTGTAGCCATGGAGAATATTGAGAACTTCACCAGCCTGAGCGGCTCTTTCATTCCCAGCATTACAGAGCTGAAGATCTGATTGACAAACATATATAGCGGGTAGAAAGCAAAGATAAGTAAAAGAGGAAGAAGCTGAGCATTGGAAAATGCCTTGCTGATCAGTGGGCGGAAGAGAATCACTCCAAACACCATCAGTATAGCAAGAAGACTCACTAAATCTATGCTTCGGCTGATGAAACTCCGGCGCTTCTCTTCGTCACCCAGCTTTGGGATGAAGTAGAGCATGCTCTGAGGAATGCCCAGAAGGACAATGGTCGAAAGGGTCGTATAGATCAAAAAGAGCTGACGATAGGTGCCGTATTCCGTCTGACTGAGTATTCTGGCAAGAACTATACCCACGATTGTCTTCACAACAAAGCGCAGGCTATCAGTAACCGAGAGCAATCCTGCTTGCTTGCTCAAGCTTATCTCGGCCATTCGTCTCCCAATCGCAGAGGAATGATGTACTTGTAGTCACCGCTCTCCTGATAGAGATGAAAGTAGTAGAGGCTACCGTCTTCTCCCGGAGACAGAAGTGCGTCTTCCAAGGGTAATGCATCTATTACATCCAGGTTCGTTCCTTCCAGATAGTAGCGGTCTTTTTCCCAGAGCAGTTCTTCCCTTTGGTCATATATCTGCAGCTTCCATCTGCCTTCCTCAGGAATAACAAGCTGCACAGAAAGTCTATCCAATCCACTGGCAAGGTAGATCTCCGGGGCAAGATTGCTACTGTATCTAATCTGCTGATGCATTCTGGATAGAATGCCAGGAGGAAGAGACAGATCTCTTCTGTCTGGGTAAGCTATTGGTCCCAGGTAGGAAAGAGCATTCCCCTTGACTAGTCCATCATAACTAAACAAGGCAATTCCGGGGAAGCTTCGTTGTCGCACCCAGTCTATTCTTTCCAGAAGATCATGAACGTCATACCTCATAGAACTATTGCCTCGGGCCGGCATGAGAGAGCCTCCTCCCTGATCCCAGGCACGGAGCCCCATCACAATTCTATCTTTGTAACCACTTTCACTCATCTGATCCAAGACCCTCAGGAAAGCGTTGTCGTCTGTATGATACAGCATAGGGTAAACTCTATCCAACAAGCCTCTCTCCAGCCAGTCATACCAATCCTGGGCGTATTGATTCCTGGCCTCAGATATATCCGGGAAAACGGCAGCTGAAACAAGCAGATCTGGGTTGATGGTTCTCAGTTCAGCACGGAGTGAGGCAAGAAAGCTGGTTACTTGCTGAATTCTCCAACGATTCCAGCTAAGTTCAGGCTGTACGCTTCTTTGCAGGTTATATCGAGCTACTGAGGTGGGATGATGACCGTAGTTGGTATTGGGATAACGGATATAATCCAGATGGATACCATCTAACTCCGGATAACCAGAAGCAAGGTCACAGATCACGTTTTGCACGTACTCTGTAGCATCTGGGATACCTGGATCAATGAAGTATCCAAAAGCTTCAGTAGATCTCATCATGCCGCCACTAAGCTCGTAGGTCAGCCATCCCCGATGGTTATTGTAGATATAGTTTTGATCTAACAGATGTGATGCAGTAGGCGTGGCATTAAACACCACTACCCAGGCATGAACCGAAAGGTTATGAGCATGCCCTTTCTCCAGAGCATAAGCCAGGGGATCAAAATCCTCTCGTGTGAGAATATAACTGCGATACTCCGGGTTAGGATAGTCATCCTGAACCAGGTTTGGAGTATATAAGGCATCGGAGCGATAACGAACTTCCACCAAGATCTCGTATTGTCCGCTGCTGAGAGCCTGGCTTATCATGTTATCGATGCTGGAAGGCTCATTGATTGACCAAGGCAAGACCCAAAGTGAGCGGATTTCTTCACTGGAATCCGTTGAGTCCCCACTTTCTGTCTGAGCACTCAGAGTCGTGCAGATAGATAGGAGCAGCCATATTACTAGTGCTCTAGTTGCTGCCTTCAACCGTATCTTTCCTTGTGATCTTTCTCACTTCCACGTTCAGCTTGCCATCAACGAGACAGGCTTCCAAAACCTCTCCCTCAGTGGCATCATGCACAGAGCGAATAAGGCTCTCTCCTTTCCTAAGAATACCATAGCCTTTTGCCATGATCAGTTGCGGAGAGTTTACTTGAAGCCTCATATCCAGTAGACTCAGCTTCTCTCTTCGTCTGATAATCGTCTGCTCCATACCTTGATGCATCAGACTTTCAGATCTATCAAGCCTGGAAGTAAACCTTAGGAAACTTGTTTGCAGGGAGTATCTAGCTGCATTGAGAAACTTATGTTCCACGACATTCAGTTCACCAGCTTTGGCCTTGAGAATTTTGACAGTATCCTTGAAGACTAAAGAAGCCATGTCCAATTGCTGTGCTTTTCTATCTATTTTGTCCTGAGGATGCATAGATCTGTGAATAAGCTCCGCACTTCTGAGCACCTCAGCTTTTCTTTGCAGGTCTCTCTTGAAGATGAGATCAATTCTCTTGCTCATTACTTCCAGATATGCCAGCAATTCTGTTTTATCCGGCACAGCCAGTTCTGCTGCAGCAGAGGGAGTTGGAGCTCTGTGATCTGCCACAAAGTCACTGATGCTAAAATCTATCTCGTGCCCCACAGCGGAGATAACCGGTATCTGGGAAGCAAAGATAGCCCGTGCCAGCTTTTCATCGTTAAAAGCCCAGAGATCTTCCTGAGAACCTCCTCCCCGGGTGATGATGATCAGATCAACGGGCATCTCTGTATTGAAGAACCGCAGACCGTCAATCAGTTGTGGAGGAGCCTCGTTTCCCTGCACCAATACCGGATAAAGAAAGACCTTCACCGGGAAGCGCCGCTTCAAGATATTCATGATGTCCTGGATAGCTGCTCCGGTGGGAGAGCTAACTATGCCTATTCTCTCCGGATACTTGGGTAGTGCTTTCTTATGAGAGTTGTCAAAAAGCCCTTCCGCATCCAGTTTCTGTTTCAGCAGCTCAAACTGCCGTGCCAGATCTCCCTGCCCGGAAAGCTGCATACTGCTCACATTGAGGTTGTAGGTGCCACCCTTTTCGTAGAGCGTTATCTTACCAAAGCAGATCACCTGCATTCCGTCCTCAGGCTTGAACTTCAGGGAGTAATTTGCCCCCTTGAAGAATGTACAGCGCAGCGTGGCATTGGGATCTTTGAGGTTGAAGTACATGTGCCCGGAGCTATGATGAGTGAAATTGCTGATCTCACCCGAGATATAGAGGGGCTCCAAGCTTGTCTCAAGCACCTGCCTGATGTGCAAGCTGACTTCATATACGGTGAAAACCATCATATCATTCATAAGAGACTAAAGAAAAATGCTCTGGACTTTCTGTCAAGCTTGCCTCTGCCATCGAGAGTTGCCTCTCTGGCCAATTTGAGGGCTGCAGTCCCTTCTGCTAAGATTCAGCTTGACGAAAGTCTCACCCGGAAAGACTGTCTCACTGTGACTTGATGGTGCTTTTGCACAAGGTAATAGGGAATTCCGTTAAATTCGGAAGCGGTCTCCGCCACTGTAATCAGCACATATAAGGTTAAGTTCGTCACTGTCCGAAAACTGGATGGGAAGGCGCACTTTTGGGTAATTGATACCCAGCCCGCTGAAAGCCAGGAAACCTGCCACCAAGTATGGCTCTCACTCACGGTGAAAGGAGTGAAGCCAGCCGTTCATCTCAAGTCACAATTTAGTTTATGAGGTGAACATGTTTTTTCAGCGAAGCTTGCTGCTGCTCTTCTTGTTGCTGCTCTTGGTTGTGAGACTGGCCGGGATCACCGGTAGAATACTCTCTGAAGATGGGCTCGGAATAGAAGGCGCATCCATTACAGACGGTTCTCAATATGTCTTCAGTGATCCCGATGGTAGTTTCATCATCAATAGCCTGGCCGACAGCCTGCAAATCTCCAGAATTGGCTATCATCCTCAGATCGTCAGCACCCGTGCACTTGTGGGTCCCATCATCCTCAGGAGCGATCTGCCCAGCCTGGAACCAATCTGGGTAAGGGCAGAATTCCGGCAGGAATCACCCGCCTTAGGAGCCAATCTGATCCTTCCTGAGAACAATACAAATATGAGCACCGCAGGAGATCTTCTGCTGAGCAATTCCTCCTTTTTCACAACCGATACCAGACTTAGAGGTGAGCGGCAAACTGTCTCTCTGCTTGGCAGTTACAGCCGTCACAGCCTGGTTTTACTGGATGGTGTGGCACAGAACGCTGATGGTGAAGAATATGATTTCAGCAAGATACCGATCGAGCAAATCGATCATATAGAGGTGATAAAAGGAAACGCCTCTGCCTATGGAGGCTCTGCCGCTATCGGTGGGATTATCCACATCCACACCAAGGAAGCCCTGCGAAAGGCAGAATATGAAGCCGATCTGCAATCAGAAGCCGGTTCATATGATTACTATAAACAGCAGTATTGTGTAAACCTGCGCCGGGGTCCTTGGGCAGCAGTGGTGGACTTTAGCCATCAGGATGCCTTCAATGATTTTTACTATGATACTCCGGAGTTTTGGGGCATGGAATCACCTCTGCTGCGTAAGCATAACAGGAAGCAAAGTGACGGTTTCTACTCAAAACTCAGTTATCTCAAGAAAGCCCTAAAGCTGGATTACGGCCTGAACTTGGGCTCATTTGTCAAAGAGCTGCCTGGTCCCATAAACTTCCCGGATCTCTATGATGCTTCACGCCTTACAGGGAGATACAGAAAGCACAATCTGCACGGTAGCCTGGCAGGAAAACAATGGTCTCACCACCTCACCGGCTGGAATTATTCAGATTACAGCCTTTACCGCAACCTGGAGTCCAGCAATCCCATTGCCCGCTCCCACTACAGCCAGGAGCAGATCAATCAAGGCCTGCAAGTCGGGACTTCCTACAGCCTGGAAGATACTAAGCTCAGCATCCTGGCAGAAATGAAGGATGTAGAATACATCTTCAAAAACTATATAAACCAAAGCTTTGTGGAAGGGGAACGGGAAAACACAGCTTTGGCCTTTCGGGCAGGGCAAAGCCTCTACCCATCCTTACTACAATGGAAGCTTGCCCTGGCAATCCGCGGAGACTGGAGTGGGGAAGGCTTTCATCCCAGTTGGCGGCTGGAGCAGGAAATCAAGCTGCCCTGGAGCGAAGAGATTCTGATCGGTGGCTACCTGGGAAAAGCATTCAGTCAACCTTCACTCTTTGATATGTATTGGATCGGCGATAGTGAAACTCAGGGCAATCCGGATCTGGAGAGCGAGAGCTCCTTGGGTTACAACCTCTATCTTTCCTGGGCTCTATCCAGCTTCAAGATCAAGGCTGCCTATTATCACAATACCGTGGAAAACCTGATCCAATGGCGTCAATACTATTTAAACGGCATGACCTGGAAGCCCTTCAACGTTGGAAAGGCGATGACTACCAATTACGAATTGGACGCCAGTTGGCAGTGGAAGTTTCTCTCCCTGAGTGGAGCGCTAACCAAGACGGAGGCTAAAGACCGTAGTCTTAATCCGGACGGAAGCCACTCTGCTACATACAATAAGAATCTGGTTTACACCCCTGATCTGAGGGCTAATCTCAGCCTGACAGCAGGTAACGATATTCGTGGCATTAGCTTAGCATACAGCTACACAGGGAAGCAATACAGCACCATGGACAATCTGATCGAACCACTGCCAGCCTTTGATAGCCTGGATGCAGAAGGCCATTACAAGATCAATTTGGGGAGCTTTAGCCTAATGGCGGGATTGAATCTCTATAACCTCCTGGACAAGCGTTATGAAATCTATGCCTACACACCTCAACCCGGCAGAAATTGGACTGCTTCCCTTCGACTGGCTTACTCTTCCTTTTAGGCTCTACAAGACCAAAGCAGCAGCATTGAAGTAGATCACAATAGTGAATATATCTGCCAGAGCCAAAGTCAAAGGACCGGCGGCAATCTTGGGATCCAATCTCAACGTGTGAAGCACTGCCGGGATGGAAAGACCGGTCAGACAGGCCGCTACAAGGCTAAGTATCAGCGATCCTCCGATAGCCATGCTAGTACCTGGATCACCTCTCCAGATGAAGACGATCACGCCCACAGTAAATGCACTTGCCAATCCCAACAGCAGAGAACTCATAGCCTCTCTGCCCAATTCCTTAATGAACCACTTGGCACTGGGCTTGGTGCTTTTCAGGGCTTGGATAGTAAGGGTCATGGATTGCATACTCACGCTCTCGCCCAGACCCAATACCAGGGTAAGGAAGAAGGACAGAACAATGCTAGTTTCCAGGATGTGTTCAAATCTTGAGGTCATCAGCGCACAGGCTATCCCACTTGCAATAGTCGCCAAGAGCCAGGGAAACCGATAGCGAAAAGCCTTTATGGGCGATGCTCCTTTGATTTGGGACAATCTGAAGCCAATGGTTTCAAACACACTATCAGCAGCATCACGCTCCAAAATATCATCGATGTTATCCGAAAAAACGCTCACGTCCACCACTCCGACCAAACGTCTTTCCGCATCTACCACCGGCAGAGCCAGATATTTGTGGACCACAAAATCGGTGAGCACATCCGCAATTTCTGCTCGGCAGGGGATAGATCTGACTCTGGTGTTGTGGATCTGATTCAGTGGTGTACTCAAATCTGTGGTGATCAATTGCCGGGTCGAGACCACTCCGGCGAGTACTCCTTCGTCGTCTATGGTGTAGTAGTAAACAATGCGGTCGCTCCCGCTATTTTGTCTGATGAAATCCAAGGCTTCTTTGATGCAATAGTCCTGATGCAGAGCCAGAAAATCCTTTCGCATGAGGCTTTGAACCTTTTGTCCACTGTAGGGATGAGACATTTATAACCTGCCTTATTGGTCGTTGTTTCCACTATGGATCTCCCGGCAATTGCAGGCAAGCTTTATTTACTCCAAAGATTCAGTACTGGGGTTGAGGCTCAGAGGTTACTGCCTGTAAAGTTCTATATGGCTTGTCCTTAGCTCTCTCACTCTGACCTTTAGTCATAACTTACTATAGGACAGGCTAATCCTTAGCTCTCGCTAAAGAATCGCTATAGGATTACTAAAGGATCGCTAAAGATTGTAGTGAGTGAGCAGGAGGGTAAAAAAGAGTAGATTCTGCTTGACGAAAGTGGCGGAGGCAGAGAGTGTCACTTTAGTGACTTGATGGTGCTTTAGCACAGGTAAAAGGGAATTCCGTTAAAATCGGAAGCGGTCTCCGCCACTGTAAGCAGCAAAAAAGGTTAAGTTCGTCACTGTCCGGTATTCCGGGTGGGAAGGCGCACTTTACGGGACTATTACAATAGAGCCCACACCGCTGTAAGCCAGGAAACCTGCCACCAAGTATGTCTTATATCTACGGTGAGATGGGTATAAGCTGCCGTTCATCTCAAGTCACAATACAATAAATGAGGTGAACCAAATGTCCGAACAATTCTTAACAAAGGCAGTGCTCCTGCTGGGGCTGCTCTTGATTGTATCCATTTATCCTGCACAAATCTTCTATGTGGTAAATTCTCAATCCCGTACCCTGAGCCGGATTGATCTGGAATCAAACACAGTAAACAATAGCTTTGCCAGCCTGGGAAATGTTCCCAATAAGATCGTCTTGGACGGGGATTACATCTGGTGTGTGAATTCCGGAGATAATGCTGTGCAAAAGATCTCCCGTAGTACCGGACAAAGCCTATCAAACCTATTTGTGGGGATGGGTTCCAATCCCTGGGATGCAGTAAAACATGGAAACTTCCTCTATGTTACCGGTTTGGTTAGCGGAAAGGTCTATAAGCTTAACACGGTCACTGGTGCTGCTGTGGGAAATCTGACTGTTGGCCCGGCTCCAGAAGCTTTGCATATAGTGGGCAATAAGCTTTATGTGTCCAACGCTGGCAACTACACCAATAACTATGCCGGAAGCTCTGTCTCAGTAATAGATTTGGATAGCTTTAGTCTGGTTACCACGATTCCGGTAAGCCTGAACCCTCAGTATCTGGCTAGCTATGAAGGTAAGCTTCATGTCTCTTGTACCGGCAACTGGACAAGTGTTGGTGGGGTGATTTGTATAATTGATACAGAAACAGACCAGTTGGAGCAAACTGTTGCTTTGGGTGGCACACCAGGAAGCATTCTGATAGCCACTGATGAAGTTGCTTACGTCGCTGATAGTAATGGTCTCAATTTATATTCATACGATCCGCAGGCTTTGTCTGTGATCCATGGTAGCCAGAATCCCATTTCGAATGGGGGCTCCGAGATTGTGGGCAGTTCATCCGTGATCGCGGTGTTGAGCCCAAATTGGAGCGGTAATGGCAGCGTGAAAATATTCGATCAGAATCTTGTCTTACAGAGTCAATACTCTGTTGCTATGATGCCCACAGATCTGAAAATGTGGTCAGAATCCAGCTCCATTGAGGAGCATACAAGCCCAATGAGCACTTTCCGGGTCTATCCCAATCCTGCTTCTCGGGGGAATTCACTCTGTTTTGAAGGGGATAAACCTATTCAAGCTGAACTTCAAGTCTTTAATCTGAGGGGTCAGCTTGTTTTCACAAGCTCCTTTGACGGGAAATCTTCACTGGTAATAACTCAGGATTTTGCCAGTGGTATCTATCTGTATCGGGTCAAAGATGCTGTCAAAGTCCATAGCTCCGGCAGATTTGTGGTCAATAGGTAATAAGGACAAGCATCCGGCAAGAAGCTATATCTCTGTGCCAAAGGCTTCCATGTGTTTTTGCATGAGCCCGGCAAGATAGGCTCTCAGGCCAGCCATCCATTCGGGTTCGTTCCCGACAGGTTCGTAAACAGCTCGTAAACAACGAACATACTGTATGAATCCGGCATATCTTTGAAACTCTGCAAAGTGCTCAAGGATATCCGGATTCAATTCTATAAGAGACTGATATCCCTTGAGAAATCCTTCCTTGGCCATCGGCACCATTTCACTCTCCAGCTCTTCTTCCAGGTTCGCTAAAGTACGCTCCACATCCATCCCAAACCAGTGATAGTGGCAGTCATCAAAGTCAATGGTGCTGATCAGATCATTCTGCACATCGTAGAAGACGTTATCCAATTCATAGTCGTAATGAACCAATCCAAAGGACTCAGCATTCTCCGGTAAGTCGTCAAAGGCATGCCGAAGGAGCTCTAATTCTCTATGGGCACTTTCGTGAGCCATGAAAGCATTGAGGCAGTCTTCAGACCAATCCAGTTGTTCTCTCCAAGAATTTCGTCTTTCTCCCTGTGGGAGGTAGTTTTGGCTGAGCAGATGAATCTGAGCCAGATTCTTGCCGTATTTCTCGAAGAAATCAGCCTCCAGATCTATCTGATCCAGTCTCTGGCCGGGCACCCGGTGGAAGGCTGCTGCAGTATATCCTCCCCAGGGAGTTTCACAAAGCAGTAAATGCTCTCCGTTTTTTGCAGGTACTGGTTCCGGGACACTCAGATCATTGGATCGCAGATATGCCATATAGTCCAGCTCACTCTGTACTGAGGCAAAGGATTTCTCGGAGATGGGGGCAAATCGTAGTAAGCATACCTTACCATCTCTGTAGAATGGATAAATTGCATTGGCAGATATGCGGAATTGATCCAATATCTCCAAGTGATCGTGGTCATGATCCCAATTTTGCAGCAAGTGCAAAACCAGCTCACGGTTGTCCAGCAGATGTCGTAGTTTCATCATAAATATTTATTAACCTCACGTTTTATGTATCTGTTTTGCATACGGTACTTTAGTCAATGATATTTCGTGAGTAAATTGGGTGTGCTTTTCTAGTAATGGTTGCCAAGTGGCTGTGAGTCATAAAATTGCTTGACTGCTTTCAGGGCTTGCCAAAGACTGCCACTACTTATGTAAAAGGAGTTTCCTATGAAACAAGCAGTTATCTTGATAATCGCTATTATTAGCATTCTGAGCATGTCCTGTAGCAAGAAAAACACCGATATGACTATATTAACCGAGAACTACCCTCCACTTAGCTTCCTGGAAGATGGTGTGGTCACTGGTTATGGCGCAGAAGTGGTGGCGGCACTGCAAGCTGAACTCAAGACCGCTGCGGTTCCTCAGGTGTTGGCTTGGGATGAAGCTTACAACCGGGCTCTTAGTGAACCCAACATAGTGCTTTTCACTATGGAAAAGACCCCAGAGCGGGAAGGCAAATTCAATTTCATTGGCCCCCTGGGAGCCAATACTGCCTATTTCTATGCTCTGGCCAGTAATCCGATAGAACTTGCCGATCTTGAAGCTGCTAAAACTGCCAGCAACATCACAACCACCACAAATTGGTTTACAGAGCAGTACCTCAAAGAGCAGGGCTTCACAAACCTGCTAAGCAAAGCAGATCCCAGCGATAACTTAAGAATGCTGATGAACAAAGAGGCTGATCTAGGCGTATTTACAGACGTCACTTTCCCACAGCTTTGTGAGGAAGCCGGTGTCGCAGCTGATTCTCTGAAGCCGGTTTTACAACTTATGCAGACCCAGTACTATATCGCCATATCCAAGGCTACAGCACCCGAGATCGTGAAGCAGTGGGAATCTGCCTTCAGCACACTACAGCAGAATGGGACTCTGGAGAATATCCGCAGTAAGTGGTTTCCTGCAGCAGAATAAGACTCCAGAAGCTCATTTGAGCGTTATCTGCCCCCCCCCCCAAGCGATATTTGCTAGACCTGGACCACGCTTTCAGTATCTCTCTGAAAGCGTGGTATTCTTTTTGTGACGACCAGACTCAGTATAGGCTAGGCTGTTCGGATCCATAAAGTTATATTGAATCTTGGATTGATTATTGCTTTACTTATTATCAGGATATATAAAGCGTAATGATTGGCATTTAAGGGAGTTAATTATGGCACGCATAGTTGTTCTGTTGCTTGTGTTAAACGTTTTAGGCTTGGTTGGTTTGAGCTCTATTACGATACCCTATGTAGAAAGCTTTGATAGCGTTCAAGAGCCGGATCTGCCCCCGGGATGGAATGCAGTACTTACCGGCAGTGGTTATAGCGTTGCCGAAACCAATCCCAATAGCAGCCACAGTGATCCCAATCACCTCAACCTATACGACGGCCCCAGCTTGGGAACTGCGATAGCTGTGATGCCGGCCACAGAGCTTGGCTTACCCATCCATTTGAGCAGTATCTCATTTTGGGCAAAGAGTTATCCTTCTGATGTCAATTTCTGTGTTGGTAGCATGGATTTGGATGCTGATGCAGGAAGCTTCCAGCTCATACAGCAGTTTACTTTGAACTCCTATTGGCAGCTATATACCTGCAATCTCGCTCAGATTGCGGCCGGACGACGCAGAATAGCCTTTAAACTGGCGGATGAAGACATGGGATATCACGCAGATATCGACGATCTGGATTTGCACTATAGTCTCTCCCACGACATAGAGCTGTGCAATCTAACTGCAAATTCGCCCTTCAACCCTCAGCAGAACGCTCAGTTTAACGTCTCAATTGTCAATCAAGGTTACAGCCCCATCGATTCATACAGCATAGCTTTACTGGATGCTTCAAACACTGTCCTGACAATCGTTGCAGGCGATACTATCGCTGCAGGTGAATCCCGACAGATGACTATCAACTGGAGCTTGGCAGGGCCTGGAAACCAAGTTTACAAGGCAAAAGTGATTTGTCCTCAGGATCTGAATTCGGATAATGATATCACAGAACCTATCGTAGTCGAAGTGTTGCCTCCCGGAGTGGAAGTCTATGACAATGCCAACAACCCGGTTTATCAGAACAAGTATCCCATCGATCTTTATTGGAAGACCTCTCTTTGCGAAACTCTCTATCTCTCTACAGAGCTGCCGGAAGAAGACCGGTTAATCTGGGGACTGAGCTATTCTGCCACTATTCTGACACCTACGATAGGAATCAAACCCATCATGGTCTGGATGGGGCATACAAATGCACAAGATCTAACGCGGGGCTGGATTCCGGCAAACGAGCTGGAACAGGTCTTTGCAGGGCAGGTAAGTTTTGCTCCCGGTGAACATCTGGTTAACATAGCATTTTCCCAGCCGTTCTTGTATGAAGCAGGGAATAATCTGGCGATCATGGTCTTGAGGCCTCTGGACAGCCAGTACTATAGCTCAAACGATGATTTCTACTGTGATACAACCGATATTCCACGCTCCTTGATGCTAAAAAGCGACACGGAGGTCTATGATCCCAACGATCCGCAGCTAGTGGGAACCAGTACGATCAAGCCTGTCACGTTTTTTTTGGTCACCGAAGCATCCAGCGGCAGTGATGATCCTGTTGTGCCAGCTCTCAGCACTCTTCAAGCCTACCCCAATCCTTTTAATCCCAGCACGACTATAGCATTCTCTATGGCCTCCCCGGGATCAGCTAAAGTGAAGATATATAACCTCAAGGGACAATTGCTAAGAACACTTTGGGATGGAGATTTGAGCTCTGGTGAGCACAGCTTCGTGTGGGATGCCACCGACGATGGGGGAAGGGCTCTGGCCAGCGGTCTCTATCTCTGCAGGCTGGACTGTGGAGGCAGGATGATAACCCGGAAGCTTGTGCTGATGAAGTAGCTGATCAGTTAATGAGTTAATTGTTAATGGGTTAATGGTTGGAGCGGTGGCTCTGGTCGGAAGTTTAGTAAGACTATTGAATAATTAGCAGTTTCCAGATAATGCCGCGTAAATCCTTCAAAGTGAACACATTACAACACAATGTTCACCTTATGTCATTCCTGCGACCGGGGGCCTCGCCAAACCGCTTGCGGTTTGGTGGGGTG
>JAEZUG010000020.1 GCA_023421135.1 Candidatus Cloacimonadota bacterium
TATCAACATGGTTCAGGTCTATTCTGCCTCCGCCGATATCCTGGTGAGCCTGGTGGATCAGGCTAGTGGACAAACTGTGAATTCTTCCAGCTTTTCCGGAGTCAAGGGTACCGGAACTTCTCAAAGCCTGGCGGATTATCGGGCCAGATACAATGCTGTTCGTCTCTTAAACGATGAGTTACTTTACAGGGTTCTTACTCAGACCATCTTGGCTCCTTAAGGCTTTCTGCTGCACATTTTTGCTAATACCATTTCATCTGGCAGCCCAAGTAGGGGTGCGTAATCTCTTCCGTCTGGATGGATCTCAAGCCTGGCGCTCGAGCCATCCGGAGCAAAGTCTGAAGCTACTCTGGCAGCCTGAGCTGGATTATACCATTGGCTCCTTTGATAGAGCCAGGTTTTCGTCTTCTCTTTCGTCCCAAAGCTACTTAACAGGCTTGGAAGATAAACCGGAATTGGATACTAAGCTCTACCGTGCCTGGGGCAAGGTGGACTTCTCTGCCATCAGTCTCTGTCTGGGGCTGCAAAGAATCAATTTTGGCACGGCTGATTTGATCCGGCCTCAGCAGTGGTTTGATCGTCTTTCTCCTCTGGATAAAAGTGAAGAAACGGAAGGTGTGGTGGCTGCGCTGGGCAGTATTGCTCTGGGGAGCACCGGTAAAATGATGCTCTGGGCTATACGCAGTGAAGATGAATGCCGGGGTAACGAGTTTATCCCCTCTCTTCCGGATATGGTGGAGCCCGGAGCAAGGCTGGAGCTACCTGCGGGACCCGTCTTCACCGGGCTTAGCTATCACTATCGTAAAGCTGGCACTTCATCGTTTCCAGAAACGGAAGAGCATCGGATGGGTTTTGATCTCAGGTGGGACGGTTTGTTTGGTGCCTGGCTGGAGAGCTCTGGCTCTTACTTCAGTTCCGATGAAGAGGTTCCATATCCCAGCCTGCAGACAGCCTTCAGCCTCGGAGCGGACTATACTGTGGGTCTGGGAAATGGGCTGTATCTCAGGCAGGAAACCGGCTTTATACATGTCTCGGGGGAGGATTTTGCAGCTCTGCATACAGAGACGCTCAACACAGCTCTGCTTCTGAGCTATCCTTTGTCCCTGCTGGACAACGTGCAAGCTCTTGGGGTTTACGATTGGTCGTCCCGGCTGGTCACTACAACCTTACAAATAAGCAGAATCTATGACTATTGGAGCTTCTTTCTCTCTGCTTCTCAAGTCTTTGAGAGAGCCACCCATCCGGAGCTCAGGCTCCGAATTGCCCTGAATATTTGAATAAAAGGAACCTGATATGAGCGAGACTCTGATCAATATTACAAACATGAGCAAGGCCTTTCCTACCGGAGAGGGAGACTTCCTGGCATTGAAGGATATAAACCTATGCTTCAACCGGGGAGAGTTCACCGGGATTGTTGGCCCCAGCGGCAGTGGTAAAACTACCATGCTCAATATCATCGGCAGTCTGGATACTCAGAGTTCAGGCCAGGTTGAGGTCTTAGGCAAAGAGATCTGTAAACTCACGGCCAGGGAATCAGCAGAACTGCGCAGCCGTCACCTGGGCTTCATCTTTCAGACTTACAATCTCCTTCCGGTCTATACAGTATTTGAAAACGTAGAGTTCCCCCTCCTGCTGCTCAAGCTTCCCACCGAAAAGCGTCACAAGATGGTGATGCAGGCTCTGGACTGGTTGGGGCTCACAGATAAGCTCAAAAGCCGTCCGGGCCAGCTCTCCGGAGGGCAGTGTCAGCGTGTTGCAATTGCCCGGGCTATGGTGAAAGAACCTTCTCTGGTGCTGGCAGATGAGCCCACTGCCAATCTGGACACAGAGAACTCTCTGCACATTCTGGATATGATGCAGAAGCTGAACCGGGAACTGGGCACAAGCTTTATCTTTTCAACTCATGATCAGAAGGTAATAGACTACTTGCGTAGAGTGATTCGTCTGGTCGATGGTATGGTGGTGAGCGATGATACTCAAGCTGGCTAACCGCAATATCATAGGCAACGGCAAGCGTAGCCTGATCAATATGCTGATATTGACCATCGTGATGATTGGTCTGATGTGGATGATGTCCATGTTCTATAGCTGGATCAATCTCTCTCGCACTCAGATGAAGCAGTGGGAACATGCGGAAGGCATGCTCTGGCACCGGGATTACGATCCCTTTGATGCTTTCAGCTTTGAAAAGAGCCTGGCTCCTATCTCTACTGAACAGGAAGCCAGTATCACTGAGGGAAAGGCTGTGCCTATCCTCCTCACTCAGGCAGTGGCCTACCCTCAGGGCAGGATGATGCCAACCCTGCTCAAAGGTATTCCGCACTCTCAAGCCTTGTTGAAGATACCTACTCATTCCCTGATAGATACAGGGGATGGGATGACTCCTGCTGTAGTCGGCACAACTCTGGCGAAGACTCTGAAGCTGGAGGAAGGAGACATCCTCACGGTACGGTTTAAGGATGCTTCAGGCGTCTATGAAGCTCTTGATCTGCATATTGCTGAAGTGATGCGCAGTCCTGTTCCGGCAGTCGATGGTGGAGCAATCTGGGTGGATTTACAGAGGCTGCAGGAAGCTATGTCCGCACCCAACACAGCTTCTCAGATAGTTCTGAGTGACCCCTCTCTGAAGGATCTGGCAGGTGGAGCCTGGGTCTATAAGAGCCGTAAAGAACTTATGAAAGATTTTAACGACGTGCTCAAGACAGAGCTGGCGTCTCAATCCCTGCTCTTTGGGCTCTTCCTCTTTCTGGCCATGCTGGCCATCTTCGACACCCAGATTCTGGCACTCTTCAAGCGCAGGAAGGAGATAGGCACTCTGGCAGCACTTGGTATGACCGAGCCTCAGATTATCTGGCTCTTCACAGTTGAAGGCTTGCTCTATCTCTTCTATGCCACGCTTATCAGCACAGTCTTGGGACTTCCCCTCTTCCTCTGGTTTGGCATCAAGGGCTGGATACTCCCGGAGAACTACAGCGATTTTGGCATGGTAGGATTCACGGAGACTATCTACTTCAAATACCCGCTCTGGCTGGTTCTGCTGCTCTTGGGAGTGATGTTTTTCACCACTGCTCTGGCAAGCTGGCTGCCTACACTACGGATCGCCCGGCTCAAGCCCACTGAAGCCCTGCGCGGTAAAGGATTCTGAGGTAGAGCTATGCTAAGATTCATACTCAAAGGTATCTTTCGGGATCGCAGCCGCTACTTCTTCCCAGTGATCATCATGTCTGCCGGGGTCTTTCTTATGGTCTTTTTCCTGGCCTTCATGGATGGCTACTCCGAAAGCATGATCCGTCAGAACGCTCGCTTTGAAACCGGACATCTGAAGATTGTCACCAAAGCCTACAGCGAGCTCCTGGCCCAGAAGCCGTATGACTTGGGCTTGCTGGACATTGAAGCGGATTTGGAAGACTGGAAAGAACACTTTCCTCAGTTTGAGTTTGTGCAACGCATCACTTTTGGAGCTATCCTGGACAAGTCCGACTCCCTGGGCAATTCTCTTCGTCAGGGTCAGGTTTTGGGCTTTGCTCTTGACTTGCTCGAAGACGATTTTGAGATCAAGAACTTGCGACTGGCAGAAAGCATGGTGCAAGGCAGACTCCCGGCGGCAAGAGGAGAGATTCTGGTTTCCGACCGCACTTTTCAAGCTATGCAGATCAGCTTGGGAGATTCGCTGATGCTTCTGGGCTCCACTGCTGAGGGCTCCATGAGCTTTGCTTTGGTGAAGATTGTGGGAACGGTCAGTTTTGGCTATGAAGCTCTTGACCGGGGTGGGATTATAATGGATCTGAGTGATGCTCAAAGCTTCCTGGATATGCCGGGAGGATGCAGCGAGATTCTGGGCTTCATGAAAGACGGGAACTATGACTCAGAGCTTGTTAATACCATCAAAGAGGACTTCAATGCCAGATACTCCACGGAAGACGAATTCAGCCCGGTGATGCTGGCCTTAACAGACCAGAACAATATGGGCTATATGCTCTGGATAATGGATTTTACCTTCATGATGATGAGCCTTGTCTTTATCATTATCCTGGGTATTGTGCTCTGGAACTCTGGCCTCATGAGTGGCATCAGACGCTATGGCGAATTTGGCCTTCGTCTGGCCATAGGTGAAGAGAAGAAGCATATCTACAGCTTTCTGATCCTGGAGTCGCTCTGCATCGGCACAATTGCCTCTCTCTTGGGATTGCTCCTGGGATTCCTGGTGAGTTATCCTCTGTCCATCTGGGGGCTGGATATGTCCCAATATGGCAAGACCTCCAGCCTGGTCTTCGAGAACGTGATCCGCACCAAGCTCAGCCCCGGGATCTTTATCTCCGGATTCCTGACCGGTTTGCTATCTTCTGTATTGGGGACTGCGCTGGCCGGTAGCGTGATCTTCAAACGCCAGACTTCACAGCTATTTAAGGAATTGGAACAATGAAGAACTTTCTGATAATACTGATCTTTAGCATGGCGCTGGGGCTCTTTGCCCAAAGGCCTGATCCTCAACAGATACTGCGAGCTATAGACAGCAATCTTATCTCCGGAACTACCCGCTCCACTACCAGGATGGTGATCAACAGCCGGAGAAGCTCGCGAACGGTTAGCTCCATCAACTACTCCCGTGGCAGCACGGATTCTTTCACTGAATACACCGGGCCACCCCGGGATAGAGGCACCAAGATGCTGAAGCTGGGCTCCAATCTCTGGATCTTTGATCCCAACACCCGCCGCACCGTGCAGATCTCCGGTAACATGCTGCGCCAATCCGTGATGGGCAGCGATCTCTCCTATGAAGACTTCATGGAAGAAAGCAGCCTCAGCTCTCAATACAATGCCAGCCTGGAAGGCGAAGTAAGCTACGACGGCCGTGCCTGTTGGGACATTCTGCTGACTGCCAAGACCACCCGGGTTGCATATTACACCAAGCGTCTCTATGTGGATAAACAGCGCAATATACCCCTGCATGAAAAGTGGTATGCCCGCAGCGGACGCCTCCTGAAAACTCTCAGTGCTTCAGATTTGCGACAAATTAGTAGCCGCTGGGTACCTTTTCGAGTAGTATTTAAAGATGAGCTGAAGCAAGGCCGCGGAACGGAGTATATTATCGAAAACATCGAGTTTGATATCCGCATCCCGGATGCTATATTTACAAGGAGTCAGTTAAGTAATTGAAGACACATGAGATCATCATTATCGGAGCAGGCCCGGCAGGCCTGCTCTCTGCGTATGCAGCCGGTGCCAAAGCGCTGGTGCTGGAAGCAAATCCTTTTGCCGGAAAGAAACTGCTGCTCTCCGGATCGGGTCAATGCAACTTCTCGAACAGCCTTTCCAAGGAAGAATTCCTGAAAAACCTGCGAGACGCCTCTCACTACCTGAAACCCTCTCTCTATGCCTTTGACAGGGAAGCTTTCTGCAAACTGCTGGAGGAGAATGGCTGCCCCTGGGAAGAAGCAGATGAGCACAAGCTCTTTCCGGCTTCGCGCCAATCGTCCTCAGTGCGGGATGCCTTGCTTAAAGCAGCCTTAGCACAAGGTGCCAGCATTGCCTATGGTCAAAGAGTGAGCAAAGTGAGCCGCAAAAAAGGTGGCATTTTCGAGATTCAGACTGAAAATGAACACTACTCCTGTGAGCAGCTAATCCTGGCTTCAGGAGGACAGAGCTGGCCGCAAACCGGTTCAGATGGCAGCTCTTACCGCATCGCCAGAAGCTTGGGACACAAGATCACCAATCCCCGTCCCTCCCTGGCATCTGTGGAACTGGATGGTCACACTTGCTTGAGCGAATGCTCCGGACTATCCCTGAAGAATATCAAGATCTGCATGTGTACAGATTCAGGCCGCATTCACGACGAGGGTGACCTGCTCTTCACTCACAAAGGACTTAGCGGCCCTGTGATCCTAAATAATTCTTATCTGATGAACCGCGGCACCAGAATCGGCCTGGCTCTGGTGGAGAACGCTCAGGAGCAGCTGAGCGAACTGATCAAAAAAGAGCCTAAAAAGCAGCTTAACAACGCTTTGAAACTGCTCAACCTCTCCGAGTGTTTGATTGCCGCCATACTCCACAGGCTGGAGCTGGATGGCTCACAAGTGTTGGCTATCCTCAAGGCTGAAGATCGTAAGCTCCTGGCCAACTTCTTGCAGAATGCTGTCTTCAGCGTGAAAAAGATGGAATCTCTTGAGACATGCATGGCCACCTCTGGCGGTATTGAGCTGAAGGATATAAACAGCCGCAACCTGGAATCCCGCGTTTGCCCTGGCTTGTATCTCACAGGAGAGATGCTGAACTATCATGCACCCACGGGTGGTTACAACATCCAGCTAGCTGCTTCCACAGGATATCTGGCAGGATTATCCGCTGCCCGGAAAACCCTGGATTAGCAGACAGGGATTATCAATCTCTTCAAACAGAATTTTTTTCTTGACCCATTTTTGCTTCGGAGCTAGAGCAAGGTATATCAAATACAGCTCACGGAGTAAAAATGAGTACTAAGGCCAATGTAGAAAGAGCGCTGCTCTATATCGAGCAGAATCTCTCTTCCAGGATCACCCTGGAGGATATCGCCGATGCGGCAAACTATTCCCAATGGTATTTTCATCGTTTATTCAGAGTTCTAACCGGTTACTGCGTAAACGACTATCTGCGAAAGAGAAGGCTGAGCGAAGCATCCCATGCCCTGCTCTATACCTCCAAACCTATACGCCAGATAGCCTCGGAATACCAATTCGAATCTCAGGAAGCCTTCACCCGCTCATTCAGTTCTGTCACCCAGCTTAGCCCGGGCAGGTTTAGAAAACAGATTGCTCCGCTGCTGAAATTCCCGGCTCTTAGCCTGGACAACAGCTACAAACACTTAAGAACAGGAGTAAAACACATGAAACCTCAGTTTACCAAGAAAGCTGCCTTCAACGTGATCGGCGTCTTCTGCCGTGCCAATCCATCTGAATCTCTGCACAAGCTCTGGAACGATTTCGGCGCCCGGGTGCAGGAAATCCCCAACGTCTCTGATCCCCACAAAGCCTATCAGGTCTGCGTAATGAAGGATTCCGATCCTGAGGCCGAGATCTTCACCTTTATTGCCGGAATGGAAGTAAGCGAGATCTCCCAGGTGCCCGACGGCATGATGGCTCACTCTGTACCGGATGCCCATTATGCCGTCTTTGAACACCACGGCCTCCTGGATACACTTCACAAGACCTACGAGTATATCTATGCCGTTTGGCTGCCCGAAAGCGGTTACGAGATGGCGGATACAGACTCTCTGGAGGTCTATGACGAACGCTTCAAGGTCGGAAGCCCGGACTCTGTCTATGAAATCTGGGTGCCTTTGAAGAAATAACTCAATCAATAATGTGTGGCGGAGCTTCCCGAAGTTCCGCCCATTTCTTTGTCTATAGTGGAAGCGACATCCTGTCGCTTTCCCCTTCCTCTCTCCTTTGCTTCTTTAGTGATGCCTTAACGACTCTTTAGCGATCCTTTAGCGAAAGCTAAGGAAAGGCTTATCCTGTACTAAGTTATCAGTAATCAGTTTAGTGAGTGTGCCATCTGCTTGCCTTGAATCTTGTTATGCGAAGATGTACCCAGGAACGGCTGAGGCTCTCAATTCAGCTCTTGGAACCCAGGCACTTCCAAAGTATAATGTCTTCATAAGCAGACAATCTGACAATTGGAGATAAAATGAACAGACCTCTCTTTTTTCAGCTTCCATCGGACAATCCGCAAGCCTTGGCGCAGTTCTACTCCACGCTCTTTGGTTGGACAACCGCTCCACTCAAAGGGATGGAGGACTTATGGGTGTTACTAACAGGCGCAATGGACGAGCCCGGCTTGCAGGGCTTGGTGATGGGGCGGCACATGGATAGCGCCGTCAATATCGTAGTTGTTGATGATCTGGATGCGCGGCTTGCCTTGGTTATAGAACACGGCGGCCAGATCACGACTTCCAGAATGGACGTTCCTGGCCAGGGCAGCTTTGCCTGGATCAAAGATATAGACGGCAACTATCTCACCTTGATGCAAGCCGGGGCGGAACTGGGCAAGGTCTTGCTGGAATCCGTTTCTGAAGGACTTCCTCTGGACTCGGCAGGTCGCCCGGTACATTTTGAAATACCCGCCTCAGACATGGCAAAGTCTGCAGAGTTTTATTCCAAGGTGCTGGGTTGGAAAGCTCAAGTGTGGGAGGGTGGCATTCCCTATACGTTCCTAATGACAGGCTCAGATCCTGCTTCTGGTATAGATGGGGCTATCATGCCAAAACAGGGAGCTGATACCGTTACATCCAATGTGATCAGCACTACCAATATCGATCTGTATCTGGAAAAAGCAGTGCATCTGGGCGCCAAGATATTGATGCCCAAGGAGATGATTCCAGGGGTTGGACTCTTTGCCTATCTACAGGATCCGGACGGCAATCTCTTTGGTTTGATGCAATTTAATACACAGGGCCAACAAGCCCCTGCTGAACCTCAACCACTGGATAAACGGGTGATGGAGCTGTATCAGGAGATAGTAGAGCGCAAGAACGAGATGTATGAGCTCTTGAGAACAGCAAGACCGTTTGAGATTCAGAACTACCAGCTTCTGCGCAGAGATGGCTCACAAACCGATCTTTTAAAGCTCTTTGGAGATCATGACGAGATGATCCTGATCCACAATATGGGCTCTTCCTGTCCCTACTGCACATTGTGGGCAGATGGCTTCAACGGCATCCTGCCGCATCTGCTTAGCCGGGCGGCCTTTGTCGTCTCAAGTCCGGATGAGGTTTCTGTGATGAATGCCTTTGCAACAGAGCGGAACTGGAGCTTTGAGATAGTCTCAACCCGGGCTTCTACTCTTAAGAAAGACCTCGGCTTTGAGCTGGAGGATGGCAGCTTCTATCCCGGAATCTCAATTCTGACCAAAGGAGAGGAGGGTGAGATTCTGCATCACGGGAAGACCTATTTAGGCCCAGGCGATGATTTCTGCTCTTTGTGGTATCTATTTGACATGCTTCCCCGCCAGAATCCGGACTGGTCACCCCATTTCCATTATTGAAAGGGCAGAAGCTCAAGATAAGGCTTGACGAAAAATAAGCACTCAGAATTAGTGTTTGCTAAGAAATCGGTTTCCGATTATACTAAGAATACAAGATCATAAATTTAACATGGAGGTTACAAGATGAAACTTAGACCTATCGAAGATCATGTGGTGGTTAAACTTAACCGCAGCACAGAAGAAAGAATGGTGGGAGGGATCATAATTCCCGATACCGCCAAAGAGAAACCTCAAATGGCAGAAGTTGTGGCTGTTGGTACCGATGAGGACCTGCAGAAGATAGTCAAAGTGGGCGATACCGTGCTTTATGGCAAGTATGCCGGAACAGAGATTGAGATCGAAAGCGAAAAGTACCTCATTCTCTCCAAGAGCGATATTCTCGCTATTGTTGAGTAAGAGTTATGGCCAGCATGGTAAATAGCCAGAGCTTTGAAGCCGAAGTTCTGCAAGCCGATCTCCCTGTGTTGGTAGATTTCTGGGCTCCCTGGTGCGGACCCTGCAAAGCCCTCAATCCCATTTTGGAAAAAGTGGAAGCTGAGGTAGCGGGACGCGTCAAGATCGTCAAGGTCAATATCGATGAATCCCCGGATATCTCAACCCGCTATTCGATCATGTCGATCCCCACTCTCCTGGTCTTCAAGAACGGTGAAGTGGTGAATCAACTGGTCGGACTGGTTCAAAAAGATAAGATTATGGAGAAGCTGGGACTCTAATCCCTTTCTCCGTCAATTAGCAAATAGCTCTCCCTTTGTGGAGAGCTATTTGTTTTCCATTCTCTTGTCGTAAGACTCCTCAGATTTCTGGTAGCATGCGTCATTATTCTTCCAGCTCAGCGCATCGTCATTCCCGCGCAGGGATGACATAATGTTAACATTGGGAGATGATGGGTATACTCAACACATCACCACAACCTCACAGGAAAATGGTTTTTGTCATCGATCTTTTTATCTCCAACCCTGGCTAGCTTATGTCTGGGTAAAAAAAGTTATGCTTTCATATCGCTGCAGTTGATAGACAGATAGCTGCTAGTGTTGTCAGCCTCACGAAGAATGTTAGAAAAAACTTATTGACAAAAAAACAGGCTTTCGGAATATGGCTAAACGTTCGCTTGAACATAGCAATTTTCAGGTGAACCCAGATCTTTAAATCAGTTTATAGAGTGGAAATGCAAAGAAAAGAGCGAGTCCAAATCAATTCAGAAATGATTCGATATCATTATAAAGATTAATGATGGAGAGTTTGATCCTGGCTCAGGACGAACGCTGGCGGCGTGGATTAGGCATGCAAGTCGAACGGTAGAGATCTTTCGGGATCTTGAGAGTGGCGAACGGGTGAGTAACGCGTAGGTTATCTACCCTCAAATTGGGGACAACCCAGGGAAACTTGGGCTAATACCGAATGAGAGCATCTTCGGATGTTTAAAAGATGGCAGTAATGCTG
>JAEZUG010000003.1 GCA_023421135.1 Candidatus Cloacimonadota bacterium
AGGTTGGGGGTTCAACTCCCTTCATCGGCTCCATAGCTGTGGAGAGGTTCCCGAGCGGCCAAAGGGAACAGACTGTAAATCTGTCGTCAGACGACTTCGGAGGTTCGAATCCTCCCCTCTCCACCACATTTTAGCCAAACCTACAAATTTGTTGCGGGAGTAGCTCAGTTGGCTAGAGCATCAGCCTTCCAAGCTGAGGGTCGCGGGTTCGAACCCCGTTTCCCGCTCCATTTTTTAGCGTATATAAAGATCAGCTCATGTAGCTCAGCAGGTAGAGCACTTCCTTGGTAAGGACGAGGTCACCGGTTCAAATCCGGTCATGAGCTCCATCTTTTTTTTATCGTAAATAAATAACTAAGGAATGGAATTGAGAGATTCCAGGAGGAACAATGGCAAAAGAGAAATTCGTACGTACCAAGCCACACGTAAACGTTGGTACGATTGGTCACATTGACCATGGTAAGACGACGCTCACGGCTGCAATCACAGCCTATCTTGCAAAGAAGGGCGGAGCAAAATTCCGTTCCTTTGACAGTATTGATAACGCCCCGGAAGAAAAAGCCCGTGGTATAACCATCGCAACCGCCCACGTTGAATATGAGACTGAGAATCGCCACTATGCCCACGTTGACTGTCCCGGCCATGCTGACTATATCAAAAACATGATCACCGGTGCTGCCCAGATGGACGGTGGTATTCTTGTTGTTAGCGCTTATGACGGCCCCATGCCTCAGACTCGCGAACACATCCTGCTTGCCCGTCAGGTTGGCGTGCCTGCCATGTGCGTGTTCCTGAACAAGTGTGACCTTGTTGACGATCCCGAACTCCTTGATCTCGTTGAGATGGAAGTTCGCGAGCTTCTCGACAAATATGAATTCCCTGGCGACGAGATCCCAATCATTCGCGGATCCGCCCTGAAAGCCCTGAATGGCGAGCCTGAAGGCGAAGCCCAGATTCAAGAGCTGATGGATGCTGTTGACAGCTACATTCCCCTGCCTGAACGTGCCACAGACAAACCCTTCCTTATGCCCGTGGAAGACGTGTTTTCAATTCCCGGACGTGGAACAGTGGCTACTGGCCGTGTCGAACGTGGCGTGATCAAGATCCAGGAAAAGATCGAGCGCGTTGGTATTCGTGAGACCGTCGAAACCACTTGCACAGGTGTGGAAATGTTCCGTAAGCTTCTCGATGAAGCCCAGGCCGGAGATAACATTGGTGTGCTGCTGCGCGGCTTTGCCAAGACAGACGTGGAACGCGGTATGGTGCTTGCCAAACCCAAGTCCATCACTCCTCACACCAAGTTCATAGGTCAAACCTACGTTCTGACAAAAGACGAAGGTGGACGTCATAAACCCTTCCAAACCGGTTACCGTCCTCAGTTCTATTTCAGAACCACCGACGTTACTGGCAACCTGACCCTTCCTGAAGGCGTCAAGATGGTTATGCCTGGTGACAACGTTGAGATTCAGGCCGAGCTGATCACCCCCATCGCCATGGAGCAGGGACTTCGTTTCGCTATCCGTGAAGGTGGACACACCATCGGTAGCGGTGTGGTATCTTCAATCATTGAATAGTACAGAGTACAAAAATGAGAGATATAATCATACTCGCTTGCGAAGAATGCAAGAATCGTAATTATACTACGACCAGAAACAAGCGCAAGCATCCGAACAGAATGGAGCTGAAGAAGTTCTGCCCCACCTGCCGGAAACACACAGTTCACAAGCAACGCTAAGCGTTGTGAGATAATGTTGCAGGACAGTAGTTCAACTGGTAGAGCACCGGTCTCCAAAACCGGGGGTTGCGGGTTCGATTCCTGCCTGTCCTGCCACAGTTTATCAGCTTCCCATGGGAAGTTCCCAAATATCTAACACTGGTGACATAAAATGAAATTCGACAAAGTAACTACATTTTTTCGTGAAGTCAGAGCCGAGATGAAATCGGTCTCCTGGCCAAACAAAGCCGATTTGAAAGAAGGCACCCTGGTTGTGATCGTTATGTCCACAATCACTGCCTTGTTCCTATCCCTGGTGGATTTGGGATTCAATAATATCATCAATCTTATTTTCTAGCTATGGCAGATAAAAAGTGGTATGTGATCCATACCTTCTCGGCGCATGAGAACAAGGTCAAGACTACTATTGAAAAAGGTCTTATCGACACCCCTTTGCAACACCTGGTAGGACAGGTTTTGGTGCCGACCCGCACGACCTTCATCATCCGTGACGGCAAGAAAGTAGAGCGAGAAAAGAAGATTTTCACCAGTTATGTAATCATAGAAGCAGAAATGACTCCCGAGCTGAAGACCTACATATTGAACATAGCGGGAGTTACCAACTTTTTGGGTTTAACCAAAGACAAGAAGGATCCTACCCCGCTGACCCAGGATGAGATCGACAGGCTGTTTGGCATTACAGACCGCGATAATGCTTCTCCATCCTTCAGCTTCTTCCCGGGAGATCCGGTCAAGGTAACAACCGGCCCCTTCTCAGATTTCGAGGGTGTGGTGCAAAAGGTTGCAGAAGGCGGCGTCAAGCTCACCATAGAAGTTACGGTCTTTGGCCGCAAGACACCGGTTGAGTTGAACTCCAATCAAGTTGAATTATTAAAAAGATAAATAGATACAGAGGAAAAAATGGCTAAACCAAAAGATGCCGTAGCAGTGATAAAGTTGCAACTCCCGGCCGGTAAGGCGACACCCGCTCCTCCAGTGGGTCCCGCTCTCGGTCAGGCTGGGGTAAATATCCCGGAATTTTGCCGTCAGTTCAATGAAAAGACTGCCGACCAACCCGGAATGGTTTTCCCGGTTCTTATTTTTGTTGCCAAGAACAAATCCTTCACCTTTGAAATCAAGACTCCTCCCGCTTCCGTTCTGATCAAGAAAGAAGCCGGTCTTGCCAAAGGCAGCGCAACACCCAATAAGGCCAAAGTCGGAAAGCTCAATCAGGATCAACTGAGAAATATTGCTCAGCTCAAGATCCAGGACATGAATTGCCATACCCTTGAATCCGCTATGAGTATGATCGCAGGGACTGCAAGAAGCATGGGCGTAACGATCGAAGACTAAGGTCTTCTGATCCTATAAGCGGCTTACTTGCAGGAGATAATATTCATTAAGGAGAGTCAATGAAACATAGTAAAAGGTACACAACTGCCTACTCGAGCTATGATCGCCAAAAACGATTTGATCTCGACGAAGCTCTCAAGATCTTGAAGACCTTACCGGCCTCCAAGTTCGACGAGACAGTCGAGATGCATTTCAACCTTGGCGTGGATCCTCGTAAAGCCGATCAGCAGATCCGTAACTCTCTCATCTTACCTCATGGAACAGGTAAGACTGTGCGAGTTTTGGTCTTTGCCGAAGGTGATAAGGCAGACGAAGCCAGAAAAGCTGGCGCCGATTACGTGGGACTCGATGATCTGATCGAAAAGATATCCGGTGGATGGTTCGATTTCGATATGGTCATCACCACACCCACTTTGATGGGAAAAATCGGTAAACTGGGTCGTGTTCTCGGACCGCGTGGTCTGATGCCAAACCCGAAAGTTGGAACGGTTACCATGGATCTCAGCAAGGCTGTTGATGATGCCAAGGGCGGAAAGGTTACTTATCGCGTTGATAAGTTTGCCAATCTGCATATCCCGGCCGGAAAGCTCTCTTTCCCCGCCGAGAACCTTAAAGGCAACATCAAGACTATCCTTGCTGCAATCCTAAAGGAACGCCCCTCCACACTGAAAGGTGTCTTCATTAAGAGCATCACACTATGCACGACGATGGGACCCGGAATCAAATTACAGGTCGCAAGCGCAACCTTGGAAGCTAAGAGCTAAGGGAGTATTGGAATGGTTCAAAATGTTAAGTATGACATAGTAAAGAACTTGAAGTCTAGATTAGACGGCGCAAAAGCGATTGTACTGGTGGATTACAAGGGTATCAACATCGAACAGGTAAACGCCCTCAGAGCCCGATTCAGAGATTCTGGGGTGGATTACTTTGTGCAAAAGAACACATTGATTAAGCTGGCTTTGAATGAGCTGGGAATCGATGCACTGGATAAGGAATTGGTTGGACCGACCGCGGTTGCCGTTTGCAAACTGGACGAAGTTTCCCCGGCCCGCACCCTGACCAAGTTTTTGAAAGAAGTGATGGAAGACGCTAGTTTCCCCAGCTTTAAAGTAGGATACGTGGCAGGACACGTATTTTCAGCCAATGAACTCAAAGCTCTCGCTCTTCTTCCTTCCCGTGAAGAACTGCTTGCTAAGGTGCTCTGTGGAATGCAGGCTCCGATCAGCAACCTTCTCGGCGTAACTCAAGGCGTGATCCGCAAATTTGTCTATGCGGTTGATGCCATAGTAAAAAAACAAGCTGAAGCCAGCTAATAAATTAATGATATATCCTGGAGGAACAAATGTCCGATAAAAAGCAACAAGTTATAGACCTCATCAAAGAAATGACGGTCCTCGAATTATCTGAGATGGTAAAAGAAATGGAAGAGATCTTTGGTGTCTCTGCCGCTGCTCCCGTAGCCGCCGTAGCCGCTCCTGCCGCTGGCGCTGCCGAAGCCAAAGAAGAACAGACAGAATTTGACGTGATCCTTGCCAATGCCGGCGAGAAGAAGATCAACGTGATCAAAGTTGTCCGTGAAATCACCAAGCTTGGTCTCAAAGAAGCCAAGGATCTGGTTGATGGAGCCCCCAAGCTCGTCTCCGAGAAAGTTAGCAAAGAAGAAGCTGATTCAGTTAAGAAGAAACTTGAAGAAGCTGGTGCAACTGTCGAAGTCAAATAACGGCGCAAGCCAAGAAATATGGTCCAAAAAAAGTCCGCAAGGGCTTTTTTTGGACTAAAACTATTATTATACCTAACAAATATGCAGAGTGTCTTGGCAGAACAAATCATCTTGAGCTTTCTTGCTCAAAGTTGTTCTACTTCAAGCAGATCACACAACCTTGCGCCCATTCAGCGGCGCTTAATAAGCGCAAAGGAGTGAGCTTTTGAGAAAGATCAAAAGTTATTCCCGCGTATCCGGAAGATTTGCCGAGCTCGGAATCCCCGAAGTTGAGATCCCTAATCTTCTGGCTATGCAAGTAGATTCATTCAATGAATTCCTGCAAAAAGATATCCACCCTCAACGCCGGGAAAAGAAGGGACTACAGGCAGTCTTTGAAGCAATCTTCCCGATTGAGGACAACAAATCCAATTTTACCCTGGAATTCATTGAGTATAACATCCTGCAAGAAAAGTACTCTATCGAAGAATGCCGTGAAAGGAACCTCTCCTATCAGGCTCCTCTCAAAGCAAAGCTGCGTCTTAACGTCTTTGAACAGACCGACAATGGCAGAGAACACAAGGACACCATCGAGCAATATGTATTCCTGGGAGAAATTCCGCTCATCACCGAGCAGGGAACCTTCCTGGTCAATGGTGCCGAAAGAGTTATCATCTCGCAGTTACAGCGCTCACCCGGCGTCTTCTTCTCCGAAGAAAAACACGCCAGCGGCAAGACCCTTTATTCCGCCAAAGTCATTCCTTACAATGGTTCATGGCTGGAATTTGACATTGATATCCATGACGTGATGTACGTCCATATAGACAAGCGTCGTAAACTCCCCGTGACTACCCTGCTCAGGGCAATCGGGATATCCACCAATCATGATCTGCGCAAGGTTTTCTATGAAAAGGAAATCCTGAAGCTCAAAGAGGCGAAAGGCCGCCATCTCTATGCAGACATTACTGTTCCCAATATTCCGGAGCCTGTGGCTTTTGCCAATGATCAGCTCAATGAGAACCTGATCACAATACTGGATGCCCACGGAATCAAGGAAGTGGAACTGATCTCCTATGATTACGAGATCGCCAGAAAGGTCTTGGAAAACACCATGGCCAAAGACCCTACCTACAATCAGGAAGACGCCCTGAAGAAGATCTATAGCCTGATCCGTCCCGGTGAAGAAGCTTCCGTTGAGGTTTCCAAGCAGCTTATTGACAGGATGTTCTTCAACGAAAAGCGCTATAACCTCGGCGAAGTAGGCCGCTATAAAATCAATACCAGACTTGGCCTTGAGGTGGATGAAAGCATTCGCACTCTCACGGTTGAGGACTTTGTACATATATTCAAGACTCTCATCAACATCTACAACGATGAAGATGATATAGATGATATAGACAACCTCTCAAATCGCCGGGTTCGTACAGTCGGCGAGCTCCTTCAGGAGCAGTATAACACCGGTCTTGCCATGGTTTCCAGAATCATACAGGAAAGAATGGCAATCTCAAACCCCGATGAGATCACAGTGCATGATCTGGTCAACAGCAATGCCCTGATCTCGGTGGTAAATTCCTTCTTCCTGACCGGTCAGCTTTCGCAATTCATGGAACAAACCAATCCGCTTGCTGCTCTCCGACACAAAAGAGCTTTCTCTGCTCTGGGTCCCGGTGGTTTGGCAAGAGACAGAGCGGGCTTTGAAGTTCGTGACGTACATTCTTCCCACTATGGCAGAATCTGTCCGATTGAGACTCCTGAAGGCCCCAATATCGGTCTGATAGTTTCCCCATCCATCTACTCCAGAATCAACCATCTGGGCTTCATTGAGACCCCGTATCGCAGAGTAGAGAATGGTGTGGTGACCGATAAGTATGACTATCTGGATGCTTCTCAGGAAGAGAAGTATATTATAGCACAATCTGATATCAATCTGGATGATAACCGCAAGATCGTGGACGAATTGATTTTCGCCCGTGAGAAAGGCGAATTCATCCTGGTCGCTCCCACTCAAGTTCAATACATGGACGTTGCTCCTCAGCAGATGGTTTCTGTTTCTGCTGCTATGATTCCCTTCCTGGAGCATGATGATGCCAACCGTGCTTTGATGGGTTCAAACATGCAGCGTCAGGCTGTTCCGCTGATCAATCCTCAAGCTCCTCTGGTGGGCACAGGCATGGAAAGAGTTGCCACAATGGACACCTCAACCATCACCGTAGCTCCCTATGACGGAATCGTTACCGGCGTCACCTCTGCCTATGTGGAAATCAAACCTCTGAACGAGAAAGATGAAGCCATGTATCTGAGCAGTGGAAACCGCATCATGTTCAAGAAGTTCTTCCGGACAAACCAAGACACCTGCGCCAATCAAAGACCCACAGTCAAGATCGGTGATACGGTAAAGAAAGGCCAAGCCATCTCTGATGGTGCCTGCGTGGAAGATAACCGTCTTGCCCTTGGGACAAACCTGTTGGTAGCCTTCATGCCCTGGTATGGTTACAACTATGAAGACGCTATCATCCTCAGTGAGAAAGTAGCCCGGGAAGATACACTGACCTCTATCTACATCGAAGAGATGGAAGTATTGGTGAGAAACGTCAAGAATGGCCGTGAAGAGCTGGCCTATGACATCCCGAACGTTCCCGCCCAAGCTCTGCGCAACCTGGATAAGACAGGTATCATCAGAGTCGGTAGCGTGATTCATGCCGGAGACATCATAGTCGGTAAAGTAACTCCCAAGAGCATTGAGATCGATCCTTCTCCGGAAGAGAATCTGATGCGTGCCCTGTTTGGAGACAGAGCTGGTGATTTCACCAATAGTTCACTTAAAGCCAAGCCCGGTATGGAAGGCGTGGTGATCGACGTCAAAGTCTTCTCACGTCTGGAAGAAGGCTCTGAAGGCGAAGAGAACTACGAAGATAAGATCCAGAAGCTCAAATCTGACCTGAACCTGCGCCGCAAGAAGATCGAGGAGTTCAAGGAAGAGAAGCTCTCTGCCGCTCTCATTGGCCAGGTTGCTCTCAATATCTGGGATGAAAAGACCAATATGCCTTTCATTGCCCCCGGCAAGAAGATCAATAAGGACGACATCAAGCGTATCAACTTCAAGAAGCTGGATATGGATGTTGACCTGGTCATGGATGCCGATGCCAACGAACGCATCTACAACGATATCATCCTCAAGGTAAAACACTCCCTTGAGCAGAGCGATAACATATATAAAAAGAACTTCGAACGCGTCAAACACGGCGACGAGCTCCAGTATGGAGTTCGCAAGATGGTCAAAGTCTATGTAGCCAAGAAACGTAAGATCGAAGTCGGTGACAAGATGGCCGGTCGTCACGGTAACAAGGGTGTGATCTCGATCGTGGCTCCCATTGAAGACATGCCTTTCATGGAAGATGGAACTCCTGTAGATATCGTACTCAATCCTCTGGGTGTGCCTTCCCGTATGAATATCGGGCAGATCATGGAGACTCACCTTGGTATGGCAGCCCGGGTTCTGGGTTTTGAAGTCGAAACCCCGATCTTTGATGGCGCCAGCAATGAAGACATTCGCCAGGAACTGCAAGCTGCCGGCATAGCTCCGGACGGCAAGCAGGTGCTGTATGATGGCAAATCCGGTGAACCCTTCAAAGAAAGAGTGACTGTCGGTGTGATCTACATGATGAAGCTGAACCACTTGGTAGCAGACAAGATGCATGCCAGATCCACAGGGCCTTACTCCCTCATCACACAGCAACCTCTGGGTGGAAAAGCTCAGCACGGTGGTCAGCGCTTGGGAGAAATGGAAGTCTGGGCTCTGGAAGCCTACGGTGCAGCTCATCTGCTGGAAGAAATGCTCACCATCAAGAGTGACGATGTCGATGGCCGCAACAATGCCTTCAAAGCCATCACCCGCGGAGAGAATCCGCCTCCTCCCGGAGTACCGGAGTCCTTCAACGTCTTGATCAGCGAACTCAAGTCGCTTGGTTTTGACATCGAGTTCCTCAAAGACGACGAAGCCAAGTAAGGAGATCCAGCAATGTTAAAAGATACAAGACGCGAAATCAGGCCCAACGAATACGACTTTGTGCGAATCAAGATCGCTTCTCCGGAGACCATTACAAACGAATGGTCACACGGTGAGGTAACAAAGCCGGATACTCTGAACTACAGAACTCTCAAACCCGAGAAAGACGGTTTGTTCTGTGAACGCATCTTCGGCCCGGAACGGGATTACGAATGCGCTTGCGGTAAGTATAAGAAGAAGAGATTCCAAAACACGGTCTGCGACCGTTGCTCGGTGTTGGTAACAACCTCCAGAGTGCGTCGTACCCGCATGGGACACATCGATCTGGCAGTGCCAATCGCTCATATCTGGTTTGTAAAGAGTGCCCCTTCCAAGATCGGTACTCTGCTTGATATGACCATCAAAGATCTGGAACGCGTGCTCTACTACGAATCCTTCATCGTTATCGACCCAGGCGACAGCCCCTATGAAAAGATGGAACTCCTGGAAGTCGATGAGTACTATGAGATCAGAGACAAAGTTGGGGACAACTTCATCGCCATGATGGGTGCTGAAGCCATCAAAGAATTGCTCTCCAGGATCGACCTGAAGAATGAAGCTCTGGACCTCAGAACCCGCCTCAAGATGGAAGAATCCACTCTCAGAAAACAGAAACTGATCAACAAACTCAAGATCGTCGATGCCTTCAGCAGATCTGGAAACCTTCCTCAAAATATGATTATGGAAGCCCTTCCCGTGCTTCCTCCCACTCTCCGTCCCTTGGTTCCGCTGGAAGGCGGCAGATTTGCCACGGCAGATTTTAACGACCTCTATCGCAGAGTGATAACCCGTAACAACCGTCTGAAACAGCTCCTGGAAATCAGAGCCCCCGAGGTGATTCTCCGCAACGAGAAGAGGATGCTCCAGGAAGCTGTCGATGCCTTGATAGACAATTCCCGCAAAGCCCGCCCTGTGCGTGGCAGAGGCAATCGCCCCCTGAAATCTCTCACAGACCAGCTCAAAGGTAAGCAAGGAAGATTCCGTCAAAACCTCTTGGGTAAACGTGTGGACTACTCCGGTCGTAGCGTTATCACAGTTGGCCCGGAGCTTGAGCTGCACCAGTGCGGACTGCCCAAGGATATGGCAGTAGAGCTTTTCAAACCCTATCTGATCGAACGTCTGCAGAAGATGGGAGAAGTTGATAAGGTGAAAAACGCCAAGAAGCTGATCGAAAAGAAACAGCCCGAGATCTGGTCTATTCTTGAAGACGTGATCAAAGATTATCCTGTGCTCTTGAACCGCGCCCCCACCTTGCACCGTCTGGGTATTCAAGCCTTCATACCGGTGCTGACTGATAACCGAGCCGTTCAGTTGCACCCGATGGTCTGCGTTCCCTTCAATGCCGACTTTGATGGTGACCAGATGGGCGTGTACGTCCCTCTATCCCAGGAAGCTCAAGTCGAGGCCAGAGTGCTGATGCTCTCTTCCCGCAACCTGCTGCTTTCTTCCAATGGACGTCTTGCCATGGCTGCAAACCAGGACATCGTGCTGGGCTGCTTCTACCTCACCATGGAAACCTGCGATCCACCCAAGGAAGACAAGGACATGCGCCATTTCTTCGGCCCTGAAGAAGTGATTGCAGCCTATGAGTATGAAGAACAGCTTTGCAGCGTCAAAGGCGATGCCGTCGTGGAACGTAAGCTCGACCTGCATAATTGGATCAGAGTCAAGATCAATGGCAATCTCCTCACCACCACTGTTGGCAGAGTGATCTTCAACCAGATCCTGCCCACAGAGATTGGCTTCCAAAACATCACTTATGACAAGGGTAAACTGAACGACCTGGCCATGCTCTGCTTCGATGCAGTTGGTCAATGGCGCACAGCCAAGATTCTGGATCAGATCAAGAAGACAGGCTTTGCCTATGCCACCCGTGCCGGTGTTACCTTCAGCTTCGATGACATCATCGTTCCCGCCAAGAAAGACAAGATCATCGAACAAACAGATAAAGAAGTGCAGAAGATCTCTGAGCTTCACCAGAAAGGTGGAATCACAGAGAATGAACGTCTCGGCCGCGTGATCGACCTCTGGAAGAAAACCACTGTGAGAGTGACCGATGAGCTGATGGAAGAGCTTTCCCACAGTCGTAATGGACGTAACTCCATCTATCTAATGTACAAATCCGGTGCTCGTGGTTCCAAAGACCAGATCAAGCAGCTGGGCGGTATGCGCGGATTGATGGATAAACCCACCAAGATCGGTTCCACCGGTGGTGGCGACGTGATCGAAACACCCATCAAATCAAACTTCAAAGAAGGTCTCACTGTGCTTGAATACTTCGTATCCACCCACGGTGCCCGTAAGGGTCTGGCCGATACTGCTTTGAAGACAGCAGATGCCGGTTACCTCACCAGAAGGTTGGTGGACGTTGCCCAAAATGCCATCATCCAGATGGAAGATTGCGGCACCACGCGTGGCATCCAGATGAGCGTCCACAAAGAAGCCAATGAGATAGTCCAAACCCTTGCCGAACGTATCCAGGGCAGAACCGCCATCGATGATATCGTCGATCCTGTCACCGGGAAAGTTCTGGTCAATGCCGGGGAAGAGATCTCAAACAAAATGGCACGCATTATCCAAAACCATGGAATCATCACAGTGCACGTGCGCTCAGTGCTCACTTGCGAAGCTGAACGCGGTATCTGCGCCAAATGCTATGGCCGCAATCTTGCCACTCAGAAACCTGCCAATATCGGTGATCCGGTCGGCATCATTGCTGCTCAGAGCATCGGTGAACCCGGCACCCAGCTCACACTGCGTACCTTCCACATTGGTGGAGCTGCCAGCACAGCTACAGACTTGGCAGAAGTGGTATCCGCCCACGATGGTATCGTGGTCTTCGATAGAATGAACACTGTAACCAACCCCGAAGGCGAGATGATCTCTGTGAGTCACTTGGGTAAGATCATCATTGTAGAAGATACAGATGATCCCAATCCCAAAGCTCTGGAAGAATACAAAGTGGAATATGCCGCCACAGTACACGTCCGCGATGGACAGAAGATTGCCATGAACACCAAAATCCTTAGTTGGGACCAGTTCAACAATCCTCTGATCTCCACCGCCAAGGGTGTCTTGCACTTTGAAAACCTGCAAAAAGACATTACTTACAAAGAAGAATACAACGATATCCTCTTCACCAGAGATATCACTATCATCGAATCCAAAGACCGCAAGAAACAGCCTCAGTTCCGTATTGTCGGAGACGACGGAACAGCCGTTCAGGTTCCTCTGCCAGCCGGTCTCACCATAAGAGTAGAAAACGGGACTTATGTGTATCCCGGTCATATCCTGGGTCAGACCTCGCGTATGACCATCAAACAAAGAGACATCACCGGTGGTCTTCCCCGCGTGCAGGATCTCTTTGAAGCCCGCGTTCCCAAGGAAAAAGCCAAGATCTCCGATATCGATGGCACAGTCACAATCGGTGGTTTGAAGAAGACCGGGCGCGACATCTTTGTCACCCCCTCAAATGGTCTCTTTGCTCCCGCTGATGGGAAGGCTCTGGTGATCACGGATGACGATGGAACCCGCGTGGTAGTGCTGCCTGAGAAGGCCGTATATGCCGAAAAAGACGGCAAGGTCACAATTGTCGAAGAAAACAAGAAGAAGAGCATCCAGGTTGCCAAGCGTAACACCAAACCTATCGAATATGATGTGCCCAGAGGCTACAGCATAATCGTGAATGAAGGTGACAACGTCAAAGCAGGAGCCCCGCTCTGTGGCAAGATCTATCAAGTCCCTGCCGATCAGGAACCCATTGTTGCCACTGGTGACGCAATCAAACACGGCCAGCCAATTGCCGGACGCAAATACTCCATCCCCACCGGGAAACGTATTATCGTTCACCAAGGCGACCATGTGGAAAGCGGAGACGCTCTTTCCGATGGTCCTCTGGATCCTCACGACATGCTGGTTCGCGGTGTGATTGAAGCTCAGATGCTGATCCTCAACGAGATCCAGGAGATCTACCGTAAACAGGGCGTGAAGATAGACGATAAACACGTTGCCGTCATCGTTCGCCAGATGTTCAAGAAGGTTCGCATCACCGATAGCGGCAGCACAGGCTTCCTCGAAGGTGACATTGTGGATAAGATCCAGGTGGAAAAAGAGAACCAGGAAGCAGTGAAGTTTGGCAAGAGCCCAGCTCGCTTTGAACAGCTCCTTTTGGGCATCACCAAAACTTCTCTCTTGACGGAAAGCTGGCTTTCTTCAGCGTCGTTCCAAGAGACCACTAAAGTGCTCACAAGAGCAGCCATCGAAGGCCGGGTAGACCGCCTTGAAGGCCTCAAAGAGAGTATTATCCTTGGTCACCGCATACCTGTCGGCACCGGCACAAAAGCCTACAATGCAATGCTTAAAGATGCTGCAGGCTCCGGAAAGACAGTTGCTCAGATCATCAGTGAGTTCGCTCACCCGGCAGATTCGGATGAATCTGAAGACCTGCTGGATTTCTAATGAAATACCTAGTAAACAGCAAAATAAACATGGAGGTTATCAGTGCCAACCATTAATCAACTGATACGCAAAGGCAGAACCGAAATCGAAAAGAAAAAGAAAAACAGGGCGCTCGAAGGATGTCCGCAAAGGCGCGGAGTATGCACTCGTGTTTACACGACTACGCCCAAGAAACCGAATTCTGCTTTACGTAAAGTCGCACGTGTCCGTCTGGTAAACGGATTTGAAGTTACAGCATATATCCCCGGTGAGGGACACAACCTGCAGGAACACAGCATCGTTCTGGTTCGCGGCGGTCGTGTCAAAGACCTTCCCGGTGTTCGTTATCACATTGTTCGCGGAGCTCTTGATTCCGCCGGCGTCGATAAGCGCTTGGTCTCCCGTTCCAAATACGGTACCAAACGTCCGAAAGCCAAAAAGTAAGGGAGTGACTGAAAGATGCCTAGAAAGAGAAAAGCTGTCGTCCGTGAAGTTCTTCCGGATCCCAAGTATAACGATGTCGTTTTGACCAAGTTCATGAACTGTCTGATGGTGCAAGGCAAGAAGTCTATCGCCGAAAAGATCGTTTATGGTGCCTTCGATATCATCGCTGCCAAGACCAAGGAAGATCCCTTGCACGTCTTCAAGACAGCGCTCGATAACGTTCGTCCCCTGGTCAAAGTGGTCTCTCGCCGCGTGGGCGGATCAAACTATCAGATCCCCACAGAAGTTACCGAAAAAGCCGGCCGTGCCATCGCTTTCCGTTGGTTGATCAGCTATTCCCGTAACCGCAGTGAAAAGACTATGATCGAAAAGCTTGCCGCCGAATTGATCGCAGCCTACAAAAAAGAAGGCTCCAGCATCAAGAAGCGTGAAGACACCCATAAGATGGCAGATGCCAACAAAGCCTTTGCCCATCTGAGATACTAGTTCAATTAAACAATTAGGTAATTCCAGCCCCGTCTTCGGATGGGGCTTTTTTCTTGATTAGTAAAAAGAGGAACCCCGCGCAGCGAAGTGTATTGGTGCTCTCCGCAGATGCCACCCCGCAGAGCGGGGTTGCAGACGGCAGGCGGTGGTTTCAACCACCGTGCCAGATCGAGATCTTGCACAACGCCATAAACCCGTAAGGGTTTTGAGACTTCGTGAGGAATCTGATCCGACACCATGAACGCACATAGGAGAGACAAGCCCAGAGTAAATCTCCGGGCTTTCAAATACCTGGTTGATTCTATAATCCAGTTCAACGGATTATCAAGCTGGATCGCTTGCTATAAGCTCCCATGCTTTTCTGCTATCAGAGCAGCCAGATCGCTGAGTTCCTGCTTGGTGGCGGCTTTGGCCTCACCTTTGCAGATCACTGCTCCCAGAACCTCCACTTTGAGGTTGGGAACCATGCCTACGATGGTATCCACCACCTTGGTAGCCCAGCCGTATGAGCCAATCACAGCAGCATAACGTGCCTTGGGCTTGATGGCATTGGCCAACAGGGTGGCGTAGGCGACCATGGGATGCGGACCAACGTGCACAGTGGGGCTCCCGATCACTATTGTGGCAGCATCCACCAAAGCCATTGCCAGCTTGCCAATATCTGTGACCGCCAGGTCAAAGAGCTCCACCTTCACGCCGTGCCGGATCAATTCTTTGCTAAGATAGTCCACCATCTTGCCGGTGCTGCCATGCATGGAAATATAGGGGATCACGACCTTGTTCTCCACCCGGTCTGAGACCCAATCTTCATAGGCAGCAATGATTTTCTCAGGATGGTTCCAGATAGGACCATGACTGGTGGCAACCAGTTCGATCTCGAGCTCTCTAACCTTCTTCAGATTCCCCTTTATAGCGCTGCGGAAGGGCATCATAATCTCGGAGTAATAGCGTTTGGCAGCTTCCATCACAGCCGGTTCATCGTTATCATAGAGTTCGCTGCTGGCAGAATGAGAGCCCAGGAAGTCACAACTGAAGAGGATTTTCTCCTCCTTCAGATAGGCGACCATTGTCTCCGGCCAGTGCACCCAGGGAGTGTGCAGGAAACGTAGGGTCTTATCCCCCAGAGAGATGACCTCTCCATCTTCCACAGTTCTGATCACTGCAGGATCCAGCAAAAGATGCTGCACCAAGAGATCCTTGGCTTTGGGAGAGCAGATCACCTGGGCTTTGGGAAAGCGCTGCAACAGCATGGGAATGCTCCCAGAGTGATCTTGCTCCGAATGTAAAGTGATGATATAATCCAGCGTTTTCACATCACTCAGGTTATCAAAATACTCTTCCACAAAGGCAGGATCAACTGTATCTATCACAGCCTTCTTTTCCGAGCCCTGAATCAGATAGGAATTGTAACTAGTGCCATCCGGCAGAGGAATCAGGCTGTCAAAGAGCCTTCTGCTCCAATCCTGCACGCCTATGGCATAAATCCCATTGCGGATCAATCTTGCGTTCATTTCAAACTCCTTAAAGATTGCTTTTGAAGATATGATATTCCATTCTTAGGCTATTCCCAGTAATTTTATATGATATAATTTGTCTCTTGTTACGCACCCATCAAAAACGCATCTCATACCCATAAGACACGCATGAAGATACATGGGTGTCACATGGGTGTCTCATGGGTGTCTCATGCGTGTCGTATCAGAGCCAGGTTTGAACCAAGAAGATTAGTAGGAAGCGTCGCGGTGAATTGAGAGAGGAATATCTTGACTTCTATGGCTTGGACAGATTTTTGGAGGAAAGAATATTTGTGAGGAAAGACCATGGAGAACATACGCATTGGAATAGTGGGGAATATCGGAGTGGGAAAATCCACTTTTATAGAGGCAGCCAGCTCTGCCCCACTCAACAAAGTTTTGACCTCTGTTTATCCCAAACCAAACGGTACCGAGGGAGTCTATGCCTTCCCGGAGAAGTTCAATCCAATCGTGCTGGATTCCTTTTACAAAGACCCTGTTGCCAATGCCTTCATGGCTCAGATAGAATTCTTCAATGGCAGATTGGATCGCCAAAAGCTGATCCACTCCTGTCGGGGAATTGTGTTGGAAGACAGAACTCTGGCGGAGGACTATCACATCTTTGGTAAAGCTCAGAGAATCCTGCAAAACATGACAGAACCGGAGTTTATCGCCTATCAGCGCACATACAGGCTTATGACCGAACAGATCAAAGAGCCCGATCTGCTGGTCTATTTCAAAGCAGATGTACCTACTTTGCTGGAACGCATCCGGGAACGTGGACGTGAGAGCGAGCTTGCCATCGCTCCAGATTATCTTGAGCTGCTCAATAACCTCTATGAAGATTTTGTGACGCATCACGTGAGCTGCCCCGTCCTGGTGATCGATGCCGATAAAGCCGTGGATAAAGCAGAGTGGCAACGCCGCACCATCAATCTGGTGGCTGAACAGGTAAAGGCTTTGGGACTACGTGTATCCAGCCCGGGAATCAGCGAATGGGTCACCCTGCCACAGACAGAGGCCACCTTAAAAGCAATCGATGCTGAGCGTGAGCTGGAACAGTATCTGGCAGATCATCCCAAACTTATCACCATCGCCGGGAATGTGGGCTTGGGCAAATCCACTCTCACAGCAATAATGGGACGCAGCCTGAAGATCAATACCCTCTATGAGAAGCCGGAAGAGAATCCGCTATTGGAGAAGTTCCTGGGCGACAAGAAGACTTGGTGCTACGAGCTGCAATTGCACTTCCTGCAGATGCGGGCACAGCAGCGGCGATTAGGGAAAAGCGGGGACGGCAGCTACGTGAAAGACCGCTCCTTGCCGGAAGATTTGCTGGTATTCTGCAATCAGTTCCATGCCGATGGGCTGCTGACAGAAGATGAGCTGGATAACCTGATCACAGAGTTTCAGACCGTGAACCGACAGCTTCCCTCCTCCGACCTGATTATCTTGTTACAGGGAAATCCTTCGCTGGCCTGGGAAAGAATTCAACAGCGCGGCCGGGAAATGGAGATAGAGGGTGGATGGCAGTTTACGGAAATCAATAACCTCAATCGTTGGTACAAGAGCTACGGCTCCAATGTGGTGAAGCTGGGCTTTCATAACGGCCCGGTGCTGGAAATCGATGTCGAAAAGCTCGATCTAACCAACCGCATCCACGTGGGCTATATCTTTGAGAGAGTGCTGGAGGTATTGAGGGGGTAGGGGATAAAACAAGCGTGCTACCAGTGCAACTCTATTAGCGCTCCCGAAGCGCTACAGTGTAGAACAGCGCCTGGGTATTAGCGCTACTTCGCCCCAAACCTGTGTTTACCTAGTTTGATGTCTGATGTTTCTGCCTTTTTGGGATTATCCTCGTGATAAGAGCTGTCTTTTTGCGGATATACTCTTGGAGACTATTGAATAATAACCCGTTTCCAGGAATTCCGCGATAATCCGTCAGAGTACACTCATTACCACCTAATGTTCACATTATGTCATTCCTGCGAAGGCAGGAATCCATGGGTACTACAACCCGT
>JAEZUG010000032.1 GCA_023421135.1 Candidatus Cloacimonadota bacterium
GGATCGTGATTTATAACCTAAGAGGGCAGGTTGTAAGAAACCTGGAGCTTGATCCCAGAGCACCAGAGAAAATAACCACCTGGGACGGCAGAGACAGCCGGAACCAGCGCTGCTCCAATGGTGTTTAGATCCTTAGCATGGTAGTGGATGGCAAGAGCATCGGCAGCAAGAAGGTGACGCTGGTGAGATAAGCCTATTCTCCGCACCAGGCTTGCCAGAGCTCAGCGCTCTCCCTATATTGTCTGTAAACCATCTAGATAAGGAGACAACCATGAATAGATTCTTCCGAACTGATTTGACAGATAAAAAGCCACCGATTATCACTGTCCCACAGCGTAAGCGCATGATGTGTCTGAACGAAAGCTGTCTGGATCCCTACCAAGCCATCAAAGAGCAGTTTCTAAAAAGGCTGGAGCAGACTCATCTGAACCGCTATCTCTCGCCCCAAACAGCAGAGCTGAGAGCCAAGCTGGCAGATTATGCCGGCTGTGGTATCAGTGGAGAAAACCTGATCTGGGGCAATGGGGCGGACGATGTGCTCTATCATATCTTCCTCTCCGTGCGGGAAAATGACCAATCCTTTGCTGTGAGTCTGGCTCCCTCCTATTTTGATTACAAGACTTTCTGCGATGCAGTGGATCTCAAGATCAAGTTTCTGGATCTGAATGCAGACTTCAGCTTTGATACAGAGAAGTATCTGGAGCTGGCAAAGCATCCGGATTGCAAGCTGGCTATCCTCTGCAATCCCAATAACCCCACCGGGAACCTCTATACCAAAGAGCAACTGCGTGGGATAGTGGATGCCCTGCCGGATAAACTGGTGTTGATCGACGAGACCTATTACGAGTTTTCAGATACCAGCTTCTTGGGAGAGCTGGACAAACATCCCAATCTGATCCTGACCAGATCCTTCTCCAAGGCTTTCTCAGGTGCGGGGCTGCGTTTTGGTTATGCTCTCTCTTCAGCAGAGAATATCCATGAGCTCAGCAAAGTCTTTCAGACCTTCCACACCAGTATCCTGAGCCAGGCATTTGCCCTCACAATACTGGAAAACGTTCCCATCTTCTGTGAACAGGTGCTCAAGACTATCGAGATGCGAGGCGTGATGTATGACAAGCTTTCCCGGATTCCAGGGCTGACCGTATATCCCTCACATACCAATTTCCTCACTTTCACGATTGGGGAGAGGAGCGGAGAGCTCTTTGAATTCCTTAAGAGTAGGGAGATCGCTCTGCGTGAAGTGGGCGCTCATCCCCGGCTGAAGAACTGCCTGCGGGCAACTCTGAGCTGTGAGGAAGATAACGAAGCTATGTATCAGGCGCTTGTGGAATTCCTCAAGCTGTAATCCTGTAAGAAAAGAATAACCCCTTGGGAAATGCCTTCCCAAGGGGTTCTTTATATGTTGAGTTATCTTCTACAGGAAGAGATTAAAGGATTTCTTGTAGATTCTGAAACGCTTGTAGATACGTCCCTGGGCGCGCTCCATCTCGGCGCGGATCTGTTTGTTGTTCTCCAGTTCATGATGGCTGTCCATGCGTTCAATTCCTGCATCACGGCAGGAACGCAGCATGGAATAGCCCAGAAGCACGTCCACGCCCTTGCCTCTGTAATCTTCATCAATGGCACCCATGTAAAGATCCAGGAGCTTGGACTTCTTGGAGGCGGAGAGGATATGGATAAACCCAAAGGGGAAGAGGCGTCCCTTGGCTTTGCGGAATCCCGGAGCCATATTGGGTATGGCGATGAAGAAGCCGATCACCCGGTTTGCGCTGTTCAGAACAACCTTGATGAATCTGGGATCGACCACTGGATAATAGCGATCTGCCAAATCCTGCATCTCATGTTCTTCAAAGGTGGAATAGCCGTAGAGATGCTTGAATGTATCGTTCATCAGACGGAAGATTGGCAGAATGTAGGCTTTGAGATCCTTACGTTTGGAAAATTCGATCAGGCGGAGATCCTTGTTGCGGTTGATTCTCTCGAAGATCTTGCCATAGATATCCGTCATGGCTGTTTTTACGGTAACTTCGTAAACAACGTAGTCAACTTCCTTTTCATAGCCCAAAGCCTCCACCTGGCCTGGCAGGCTGGGACGGTTTTGGAAGGAAGCCATGGAAGCTGTTTCTTCAAAGCCTTCGATCTGCAGGCCTTCCGGATCTTCTTCTGTGAAGCCCATGGGACCCACTATCCCGGTCATTCCTCTTTCCATACCCCAAGTCTCAACATAGTCCAGCAGAGCTTTCACTACTGTGGGGTCGTCGATACAATCTATGTAGCCAAAGCGGCAATTGAAGGTGTTGGAAAGCTTGTTGAAGCGTTTATTGATAATCCCCGCTATTCTGCCCACCGGCTTCCCGTCCCGCCAGGCAATGGCATAAACTTTATCGCAATACGCGTGGGAGGGGTTCTTGCTATCGTCAAAACTGCGTTGATCATCAGTGTAGAGTGGAGGTACCCACAGGGGGCGATCAGCATTTATCCGCTCTGGCAGATAAACAAAGGTCTTCATCTCTTTCTTGGTCTTGACTTCTTTTACAATCACATTCATCATATGCTCCAAGGAACTCTAATTTGCTAGATCGTTCATTTATTCCTGCCTGTGATTTTGTGTCAACCTCAATCTCGGGAGAGGGATTGGAATGGTTTGTGCACAATAATTTCTTCCCTAAACTTAGTATGGTAAGGAGAAATAGATGTCCAAACAAATAATTGTCCTGTTGTGTCTGATTGTGCTGCAGAGCCTGCTCTGGAGCCAGACCACTATTAACTTTGATGATCCCACGAAGTGGACTCAAGGATCTGGGGGCTTAACAAGCTACCAGACTAACCATCAGTATGTCGATGGTCTCTTCAGTGCAACTGGAGGCCCAGCTCTTAGGGAGAACCAAACTCCACAGGATAGTTATCCGGGATACTTGGGAACCTATGCCTGGAGGCTAAGAGATAATTCCAATGTAGATTGGCGAATCACAATCAGCAGCGGTGGAGTCGGTGGCTTCAGCGTGAAAATCAGACGCTGGGATAATGATCCCTCACCAAACTACAACTTGGAATACTCTCTGGATAGTGGTACAAACTGGATTTTTGTGGCTCTAATCGATAACACCAGCTTGGGAAGCAGCAGCAATTGGACCACATTTAGCGGACAGATAGAGAGTTCTGTCAACAATGTGTTGATTAGATTCAAAGCCAATGGCAATACCGAGCGGATCATGGTGGATGATTTCACCTGGACAAGCTACAGTGCACCCGATCCGGAGATGGTGGTTCAATCCTCATTTGTACCTTTTTATACTGTGGCTTTAACGCCTTCGCCGGCACAAACCTATACTGTCTCAGCTGCTCATCTCACCCAGAACCTCAGTATCTCAATTCCTCAGGGTTTTGAGATCTCCACAGATGGTGGGCTCAACTATGGATCTTCTGCTGATCTAACGCCTGCCCAGGATGGTTCTATTGCTTCAACTACTCTTTATCTAAGGCTAACCGGAGAAGCAGAGGGAAGTTTCTCGGGGAATCTGGTACATAGCAGCGCCGGGGCTGTGTCTATCAGCATTCCTGTGAGCGGAGAAGTGAGCCATCCCAGCTCGGGCTATGCCACCGATCTCTTCTTCAGTGAATACGTGGAGGGAAGCAGCTATAAAAAAGCTCTTGAGATCTTCAACGGAACCGGTGAGGCTGTTGATCTCTCTGCCTACTCCATCAAGAAGCAGACTAATGGTGAAGGGGATTGGAGTATTGAATTGACTTTAAGTGGGTCATTGCCCGATAACGATGTTTATGTGATCGCCTATACCAGTAGTAGTTCTGGGGATTATATAACGGGTGACTTCGTGGACCTGACCACTAGTTCTTCTGCCTTGAATTTTAACGGCAATGATGCTCTCCGTCTGTATTATAATGGTGTGGCGATTGATCAGATCGGCATCGAGAATCAGGTAGCTGATTGGGGCAAAGACCTAAGCTTGGTTCGCAATCCAGACGTATTCAGCCCCAGCTTGGCCTATCAGCTCTCTGATTGGATTAGCTATCCCACCAACGAGCATTATCTGGGCAGCCATAACTTCAACAACAATCCTCCTGCTATTAGTACTCCCACAGTGCAAACCACTGCTCTGGAAGGTGCTCCTGCCAATACCAGCATCAGCCTGAGCTGGACTCCCGGTAATGGTGCAAAACGAGTGGTGGTGATGAACACGATGAATAGCTTTTCTATGCCGGTTGACGGTATCGATCCCATAGCCAATTCCGTTTATGCCGGTAGCGGCGAACAGGTGATCTACAACTCAGCCACAGAGTACATTGAGGGAGAACCCGTGAATTCCGTTTACATTCAGGGCTTGAACCCCAGCACTACCTATTGGTTCCGTGCTTATGAAGCCAATGGCTCCGGCTCATTCATAGTATATCTGACAACTTCTGCGACGGGTAATCCTGTGAGCGTAACCACTGCAAACAACCTTTACACAGGCTATTACACTTCAGTCTCCGGAATTGGGGCAAGTCTGAAAAGCAGCTTACATACTTTGCTGCGTACAACACACACAACCCAGTATTCCTATGATGCTCTCTGGACGCAATTGAGATATACTGATGAGGATCCTGCCAATACCAGTAACATCATCGAGATCTATACAGGCTGGAGTGTTCCCAAGACCTACAGTGGCAGCGGGACTTCTCAATGGAACCGGGAGCATACCTGGAGCAAAAGCCACGGAGATTTTGGTGAAACGAGACCCGCGGGTACGGATCTGCATCATCTGAGACCCTGTGACGCAACGGTGAATTCCACGAAAAGCAATAAGGATTTTAACACTGGAGGTTCTTTGGTAGTGGATGGTTCTCCCTATTCTGGTTATCCCGCTGATACTGGAAACTACACCACCAGTACCTCTTGGGAACCACGTGATGCTGATAAGGGAGACGTAGCAAGGATGATTATGTATATGGCTGTGCGTTATGAAGGCACGGATACTTCCTTCAACCTTGAGCTGGTGGATTACGTGGATACTGCCCCGGATTACGAGCCCTACTATGGCAAACTTTCAACCCTTTTGCAATGGCATGCCAGCGATCCTCCCGATGCCTGGGAAGCCCGGCGTAACGACCGTATCCACGAGCGGCAGGGCAATCGCAATCCCTTTGTGGATCATCCGGAATATGCCCAGATGATCTGGACGCCAGTGCCGCAGCAAGCTCTTTCAACGGCTCAAACAAGCTTCATAGCCACCTGGAGCCAGCCCATCAGCGCTACTGCCTATTATCTGCAGGTCTCTGCCGATAGCCTGTTTGGTAGCTTTCTCAGTGGTTACTCCAATCTGAATGTGGGCACCACCACCAGCAGAACCATCAGTGGATTGGCTCCCGGCACCAGGTATTTCTGGAGACTTCGCAGCTACTTCATCGATGGCTACTCGATGTATTCCCCTCTGGGCAGGGTGCAGACCACATCGCCGGAGCCGGTTGCAACCACTGCCAGCATTCAACTGACAGGCTCAAATCTTGTTCTGAATATCACCGCAGTGACTGGAGCCAGCTCATACAAGGTATATGCTTGTGATGAACCCTATGGGACATATCTTGAGGTAAGCAATCTGGGAACTTTCAGCTCAGCAACCACCTGGCAAACCCCTCTGGGAGACCGACCAAAACGGTTCTTCAAAGTGATGGCAATCCGTTGAGGGATTAATAGATTTCTCTTCGGTATCAGTCCTTATTCAATACCCATAGAATACGCATAGGATACTCATGTGACACGCATGAACTTACATGGGTGTCACATGGGTGTCACATGGGTGTCTCATGGGTGTCGTCTCAGTTAGGGGTGACCAGTAAACAGTGAACAGAGGTGAAAAGTGAGAAGGATAGTAAAAAAAACCTGTTGACTGGATTGACGCTTGTAAAATGTTAGAGAAAATGGAGAATTATAGCTCATGAAGCAGATTATTATCGCAATCGACGGACCGGCTGCTTCCGGAAAAAGCAGCACGGCACGGATCCTGGCTCAGAAACTGGGATACATCTACCTGGATACAGGTGCGATGTACAGAGCCTGTGCGGTTGCAGCCCGGGAAGCCGGGATAGACTTCTGTGATAATGATGCTATCTCTGCTTTGATGGATTCTCTTGAACTAAAGATAATCCAAGCTTCTGAAGGTAATCAGCTTTATCTCAATGGACGCGATATAAGCCTGGAGATCAGAACCGAAGAGATCTCACGTCTTGCTTCCAGCATATCTGCCATTGGCGTGGTCCGCAGTAAAATGGTGGATCTGCAGCGCCGTCTGGGAGAAGATAAAGCCGTGGTTTTGGATGGTAGAGACATAGGCACCGTGGTTTTCCCGCAGGCAGAGCTGAAAGTTTTTCTGATTGCAGATCTGGAAGAACGTGCCCGCCGGCGTTACAAAGAGCTCTGTGAGAAGGGACAGTGTCACGATTTTGAAGAGATTGTGGCAGACCTGCGACAGAGAGATCAGAACGATAGTTCACGCAGTTTGGCACCTCTGGTGCCGGCTTCGGACGCCATCCATCTGGATACCAGCAAGCTTAGTCTGGAAGAGCAAGCTCAGATTATTTACGATCTGGCAAGGCAAAGGATAGGGCGCGAATGAGCCTCTATTTGGCAAAGAACTCTGGTTTTTGCTTCGGCGTAAAGCGAGCTATCCGGCTTGCTCAGGAGGCCTCGGATCATCAATCCGGGCAACCTATCTTCACACTGGGGGAGATTATCCACAATCCTCAGTATGTGAGGGAGTTGGAAGCTCATGGCATACATGTGGCTCACAATGCCTCAGAGCTCCACAATGCAGTGGTGATCATCCGATCCCATGGCATTCCCAAACAAGAAGAAGACTTGCTGAAAAAGCAGGGCTGCACACTGATAGATGCTACTTGTCCCTATGTGAAGAGGACTCATGAACTGGCAGCAGAAATGAGCGGCCAGGACTATCAGGTGCTGATCTGTGGAGATCCGGCTCATCCCGAAGTGGTGGGTATTGTCTCTTATGCGGAAAAGGCTGTGGTCGTGAAGCCAGGTGATGAGCTCAAACTGGATTCTAAAGCCAAAGTGGCAGTGATCTGTCAGACCACGCAGAAGCTGGAGAATTTGCAAACCCTGGTGCAGAAACTTATCCCCCAAGTCAGAGAGCTGAGAGTATTCAATACCATCTGCCTGGCCACAACCGAACGTCAGGATTTCACCCGGCAGTTAGCCCGGAAGACTGATCTGATGGTCATTATTGGCGGGCATAACAGCTCCAATACCAGAATGCTGCATTCTATTTGCAGTTTGGAAACCCAAGCAGTCCATATTGAGACCGAAGCTGAGCTGCAAGAGGATCTGATCCTTCAGCATGAAGCCATCGGCCTCAGCGCCGGAGCTTCCACTCCGGACGAAATGATAGTAAAAATCTACAACAAAATCAAACAAATAAAGGGGGACGCTGAACTTGCCTCAAGTATCAGTGATATTCCCACGTTTAAGGAGGAATCATGTTAACCCATGATCAGAACGAAGTCATCACCGAGATCGAAGTAGAGAGCCCGGTCGAAGACACGACGTCAAAGACAACCGTCGAGGAGCCAACTGAGGCTCCGGAAAGCATTGAGTCAAACGTAGAAGAAGCCGGGATGGAAGAAGCCCCTGCCCCAGTTGCAGAGGAACCCACAGCCCAAGTAACGGAAGAAGTAATAGTAGAAGCTCCTGTAGCTCCCGAAGCCCCCAAACCGGCTCCGGTCAAGGAGAAGATTCAAAAGGAACTTAGCCCTGAGGAACAGGCACACAACGAGATGCTTAGCATGATCGAAGAGTATTCTGCCACTTTCCACAAGGGTCAGATCCTGGATGGCATTGTAGTAAACATCACGGATAAAGAAGTGATGGTGGACATCGGATACAAATCCGAAGGCGTGATCCCGATCAGTGAATTTGCTTACAGCGGAATTCCTGAGAGAGATTCCACCATTCAAGTCTTCATCAATGAGGTCGAGAATGGCGATGGTAAGATCAGCCTTTCCAAAAAGAAAGCAGATTTTATCCTCAATATCGAGCGCATTAAACAGTGCTGTGAAGACGGCACCAAGATAAACGGATTCATCCGTCGCCGCGTGAAGGGTGGCATGATAGTCGATATCATGGGTATCGAAGCCTTCCTGCCCGGCTCACAGATGTCTCTGAAACCCATTCCCAATCTTGATCAGTTCATCGGCAAAGAGCAGACCTTCAAGGTCGTGTCCTACGATGAAGAACACCGCAATATCATCCTCTCCCGCAAGGCTGTATTGGAAGAAGAATCTCTGGTGAAAAGAGCTGAACTTCTGGAGAAGCTGGAGGTGGGTTCCGAGCTTGATGGCGAAGTGAAAAACATCACCCAATACGGCGCCTTTGTCGATCTGGGCGGCATAGATGGTCTTCTGCACCTCACAGATATGTCCTGGGGCAAGATCAACCATCCCTCCGAGATGCTGGCTATTGGCGATAAAGTCAAGGTCAAAGTCATCGGTTTTGATGCTGAAAGCAACAAGATCTCCCTGGGTCTGAAACAGCTTGTTCCTCATCCCTGGGAGAACATCGAGATCAAGTATCCCGAAGGCACCAGAATCACCGGCAAGGTGGTTAGTGTGAAGTCCTTTGGTGCTTTTGTGGAGCTGGAAGCCGGTGTGGAAGGTTTGGTGCACATCTCTGAGATGAGCTGGACCAAAAAGATCACCGATGCCCGCAAGATTGTGAAAATCGGCGATACCATCAATGCTATCGTGCTGGAGATGGACAAAGAAAACCGCAGAATCTCCCTCGGCATGAAGCAGATGGAGCCCAATCCCTGGCTTACCATTGAAGACAGATACCCGGTGGGCACGGTTCTGACCCGCAAGGTCAAGAGCCTCACAGCCTTTGGCGCATTTGTCGAGATCGAAGAAGGCATCGATGGCCTGATCCACATCTCCGATATTAGCTGGACCAAGCGCATCTATCACCCCCGCGAAGTCTATCGCAAGGGTCAGGAAGTGGAATCAGTTATCCTCAGTATCGACCGGGCTCTGCATCGCATCGCTCTGGGCGTGAAGCAGCTCTCCAGCGATCCTTGGGAAACCCTGAATCATGTCCTTCCCGTCAATAGTGAAGTCAAAGGCAAGATCAGCAAGCTTATCCCCAAGGGAGTGCTGGTGGATGTCATGGTAGGCGAAGAAGTGGTGGAAGGGTTCATCCCTATTTCCCACCTTGCCCTGCCCAAGCTGGAGCACAGTGAAGATGCTTTCCATCTCGGTGAAGAGCTTCCCCTCAAGGTGATCGAGCTGGATATGGACAACCGTCGTCTTATCCTTTCTGTCAAAGCCTTCTTCTTCTCCCGCGATCCTCGTCTCCAAGAGGAGTATATTGCCATACATGAGCAGTTTATGAGAGATCGTTTTGCCAAGCTGCAAAAGAAGAAACAGGAAAAAGATGCCCGTGAAAAGGCTCAGAAAGAAAAAGATGAACTGGTTGCCGCAGAAGCCCTTGATGCCGATGGCGAAGAAGTTCCGATGGAAGAATCTGTAGTCGAAGAAGCTATCGTGGAAGAAGCACCCGTGATGGAAGAAGCACCCGTGCTTGAAGAGACCGTAGTGGAAGAAGCACACGTGGTTGAAGAGACTGTAGTGGAAGAAGTTCCTGCAGTCGAAGAGCCCGTAGTGGAAGAAGTTCCCGTGGTCGAAGAGCCCGTAGTGGAAGAAACCCCTGCCGAAACCACTCCTGTGGTCGAGGAAGAAGTTCCTGCTACTGAGGAACCGGCTGTCGAAGAAGAAAAGCCAGTTGAATAACTAATGACTCGAAACAATAAACAGCAAATGACGGTGCCAACGCACCGTCATTTCTTCTTATCACCGGATTTATGGATTCCCTTGCTGCTCCTGCTCTGCAGCCTGCCTCTCTTTTGGCTCACTGATCTGGATCTTTCTGCCCAGCGTTCCTTCTTTAGAGCAGGAGAATGGTTCAGGGCAGATGCTCCTGTCTTTAGCTTTGTCTATCACTGGGGAAACATCCCGGCTCTGATATTGGCTGTGGGCTCTCTGATAGGATTCGTACTCAGTTTCAGCCGGGCTCGTCTGATGGCCTTCCGAAAGATCTTTATCTATCTGGTGCTGGTGCTGGTGATGGGGCCGGGGCTCCTGGTGAACTCTCTGCTCAAAGATCAATGGGGCAGACCCAGACCGCGCGATGTGGTGGAGTTTGGTGGAGACTACAAGTATGAGCGCCCCCTGCAAGTGGATACGACCAGTCCAGGAAAGTCCTTCCCCTGCGGGCACGCCACCATGGGCTTCTATTTCATTGCGCTGGCAATGGTTCTGAGGAAGAACAAGGGGCGCCTGGCAAGCTGGGTAATGTCATTTGCTCTGCTCTATGGAAGCTTGATTGGCTTGGCCAGAATGACGCAGGGAGGTCACTTTCTGAGTGATGTGATCTGGGCAGGAGCTCTGATCTGGCTGGTGTCCTTTCTGCTCTTCAGAGCGCTTTCGCTGCATCGGCAGCTCTACTTTCAACCCAAAGCCGAGCCTCGCAAGCTGAAAACCTGGCAGAAGGGCTTACTCTTTGGCCTGATCCTCGTCGTAATCTTTGCTGTGCTTCTGGCTACTCCCTACAAACGCAAGCATAACCCTCGTCTGTCCGAGCTGATCTCAGGGCGCACCAACTACGCATTCTTCATGAAGGGTAAAGAGCTTGATCTGCAGCTTCGCTTTGCAGAATACAGCAGTCTGACAGCTCAAAGCACCGGTTTTGGCGCTCCCGGTTCCAAGCTGAGCTACAGCCCTTCTCTGGATACAAACGGAGCCCTGCCTGTCCTTATTGTGAAACAACGGCAAAAGGGCATCTTCACCGAGCTTTCCAGTGATGCAGAGATCGTGCTGGACTCTCTGGCGTGTCGCAAGCTTGGGATTGAGGCTCTGATCTTGAAGGCTGAATTGGATTTGTTCCGGATTGGTTTCCGTCCTCAGATCAGAATCGAAGCCCAGGATCTGGATCTGGAGCTGAAGCTTCCCAAAGCCTATAACGAAATGATCTTTATCAGCCCTGAACTCAAGCTGGAGACCACTCGGAAAGACCTCCTGATCAGCCGCAAAGATCTGGTATCTCCGGGGATCTTCATCCGTGCTCAAAGTGGAAGAATAAGCCTTCCCTAAAAAAAAGACTGGACAATTAGCAAGCAGCCATCAACAATGCTCAAAAATATGCTCATGGAGTGATAACAAATGAAGAAAGGATTAGCCGTCTTACTCGTAATAGTTCTGATCGTCCTGGTTCTGGGAGCCACGGTAATCTCCCGATATAATAAAATCCAAAAAGCCAAGGTGGGCGTCACAGGAGCCTGGGGTGAAGTGGAAAACGTCTATCAAAGCAGATTTGATCTGATTCCAAACCTGGTTAATACCGTCAAGGGAGCTGCCAATTTTGAGCAGGGAACCCTCACCGCTGTCACCGAAGCACGCAGCCGCATGGGTGGCCAGATCAACCTGCCGGAATCTGCCCTCACCGATCCCAATGCCATGGCGCAGTTCCAATCTCAACAGGCCGGCCTGAGCTCTGCCCTTTCCCGTCTGATGGTGGTGGTGGAGCAGTATCCCGAGCTCAAGGCAAACCAGAACTTCCTGCAACTTCAGGCGCAGCTTGAAGGCATTGAAAACCGGATCCGTGTGGCTCGTATGCGTTACAACGAATCTGTCACAGGATTCAACCAGATGATTATTACTTTCCCAAATAACCTCCTGGCCTCGATGTTTGGCGTCAAGAGCTTCGAATTCTTCAAAGCTGATGAAGCTGCCAGCACCGCTCCAGTGGTTAGTTTCGAATAATCCAATCTCTATAAACAAAGGAGATACCATGAAAAGCAGATTCTTACTTTTAGCAGTCATGATCCTGCTCTGTAGCGGCCTTTTGGGGCAATACAACGGCAGCCGCAGCCTGGGAATCCAATTTGGCTCTAGCTCTGGCAGCGGTTATGTGATGCGCTGGATAGGGGAGACTCATGGCTTGCAAGCCACGCTGGGAGCTTCCACTTCCGGTGATAACGACGTTAAGTTTCCCGAATACATCTATGAGGAAGACGTTGATGTTAGCGGTGCTTCTGTGAACTATGACAGAAGAGGCCGAAAGACAAGTCTCACAGCAGGATTGAACTATATCCACATCCTGGATGAATCATCCAAGACCAGATTCTTTATTGCCTTGGGCGGTTCCTACAAGATAGCCCGGGAGAAGGTCTTCACCCGCAGATACAGCAGTCTTCAAAGCAGTTATTACGATTATTCTCTGGATACCACTGTTCCTATGACAGATGAGATTCGCAAGAAAGATGTCTGGACGGTTGGTGCCGGTCCTGGCTTTGAATTCGTGCTGGATCGTCATTTCCGCTTCACTATCGATCTACCCATCACCTACAACAGCGATGAAGAAATCGTGATGTACATTCCCCAGGTGGGGCTGCATTACTACTTCAGATAGAGTAAAACTCTTTCTACTGATATGAGGGGTCACGTTTGTGACCCCTTTTTCAGCTTTCGAGAATCTGAGAAGACCCGCATTGGAAGCGCATATCAAACCCATGAGACACGCATGAGTTTACATGGGTGT
>JAEZUG010000053.1 GCA_023421135.1 Candidatus Cloacimonadota bacterium
ACTATTGTTGTACAAATGGTTGAAATGCCTATGGATTCCTGCCTTCGCAGGAATGACATAATGTGAGCATTGGGTAATAATGGGTGTACTCTGTCGTGTTTCTGCGACATTACCTGAAAACTGATAACTATTCAATAGTCTTTTAGTTCACCAGCTTCACACTTACGATCTAATCACTAGTTACTAATCACTTGTCACTTACTTAATCAGCAGCATTCTCCTAATTTGAGTCTGTGAATTGCGCAGTTTATACAGATAAATACCGGAGGCCAGGCTCTGGGGAGCTTGCCAGGAAATCTGCTGCTCTCCTCCATGGAGGTTTGCAGGGATGCTATCCACTCTTTGGCCTTTGCTGTTGTAAATCTCAATCCAGTCTTCACCTGTTTTCTCGGAAGATAGACTGAAGCTGGTGCTGCCCCGGAAGGGATTGGGGTAATTGGCTCCCAGACTGATGGTTGCGGCAGGGTTGAGCTGATCGTTATTGGCCACAATATCATCCGTGCGCAAGACAAAGGGCATCTCATAGGTGCCGAGCTCAGGCGAGATAATCCGGTACTTAAAATGGGCAGTTCCACTTCCACCCACGATGATATTGAGGTGGTATCCTCTATGTTCACCAGCGGCCAGGCTCATGGGAATTTGAGCAGAACCGGGCAGGCAGGTGCCTTCTTCATCACAGTAGTTGAACCACCAGTTCTCCGGAGCGCTGTCCACCACGATTTCCATGGTGTAGTTATCGCTGGTGCCAAGATTGTAAAACCACATAGTGGGTGAGTTATAGGTGCTGTTCATGGGGCTCACCAGATTCTCGGGATCCCAATCTGCAGCGATCCGGAAATTGTAAGCCGGCAAGCTCAGGCTGGAAGCTGTCTGCAAGATGCTGTTATCAGCCAGTTGCACAAAGGCTGCCACCCAGAGATTGGCCTGATTCCAGGCAGGATTGATCACAAATTGATGGGAGAAGGGATGAATAGCATTCTCGCCAGTCAGGTTGAAAGTGCTGGAGGCAACAGTTCTCACCACCCGGGTAGCTTCCGCATCCACATTGTTTTCAATCAGGAGAAAGTAAAGCTGTGCGTTGTTCAGGCTCAGGGTGGGGGAGATCATCTGAATGGATCCGGAGAGGCTGCCTGTGGCAGGATTCCACTGAGGAAGATCCATCTTGAGAGGAGAGCTGCCATAGCGGAAATGACGATAGGCTGCTGCGTAGGCACTGCCATCGGAAATCTCGGTTCCTCCGCCGTCGATTCTGATCTTGCCATTGAAGATCATGGCAGGAACGCCAAAGACCTGATAGTGGTTGATGCGATCGTCCACGGTGGGGCTGGAAAGATCACCGGAAGTAGTGTAGTAACGTAAGTTGATCAGCTCCCCATTATGGGCAGTGTCGTCCAGGATCTGGATGCCTGCCATGCCTTGGGGACAAGTTCCGCACCAGGAGGCAAAAAAGCCTTCGGCAATGGAAGTGAGCGGGTAGTAGGTGGGGTTCGCCAGCAGGCTGCCGGCCAGCACCAGAAGTAGTATTATCAAAAATCGTCTCATTAAAACTCCAATATATTGTCACCGGCTCGTTTAGAAGCGGGTGCTGAGATCCAGTTTTAGTCCCTCAAAGGGGGCGACATATCGGCACACGCCATTGCGGCAGACTTTTCCGCCGGCTTCCTTACCCACAAAGAGAGTGAGGTCTGTATGGCTGAAGGCGCTGTATTTTATCTCAAGATTAGTCCAGTAACGGCTGTTGGCTAGCTCTCCCATATCTGTCCAGTGGGAACTGGCAGAGGCAGAGAAGGCAAACTTGCCCAGGCTGTAGTCGGCTTGCAGATGCGGCTCCCAATGGCTTTGATAGGTAGGCTGAAAGATTTCTTCTATGGTCTCCATCTTTTGTTTACGCAAGTACTTGTGCTCTGCTTTGAGGCTCAGGGTTCTGCCCCAGGCTGGGAAAGCTGCGTTGAGAGCGGGTGTGAGCTCCTTGCTCCAAGTCTGCTCTGTCTCGTTATGCTTCTCGATGTGAGAATATTCTGCGCCCAGAAGGGTTGAGCCCATGCTAAAATCGACACTACTGTGCAGATCGTTCATAAAGATATCCCGGTCGGCATTCCAAGCCTCTGCATAATCCAGATTCCAGCTCAGGTTTTCCACCACGTTCCAGTTGAGCCAGCCCTGAAGGCCGATCTCGTCCAGACCGGAACTGGTGTCCAGCAAAGGTTCGCTGTGATAATTTGCCATGGGAAGGTCTTGCAGACGGTAGCTGAATTGGTCGTAACGTTTGCCCGCCACACCAATCTGAATAGGGTAGAGATTGGCTGTGAGGCTGCCATAAAGAGCGCTGCCATCGCTGCCCGAAAGCCCGGCATCCAGACCATAATAGTTTGAGACGGCATATTCCAGATTAGCTTCCAACAGGTCATCGCTATATCCTGCCCGGGCACCAAAGACATCGCGCTGATTGTAGCTACCGCTTTGGTTGCGGGTGCGCAAGGCCAGAGCAGAGGCTCCCAGATTCAGCTTCCGGGTGAGAGGGTAGTAAAAATCCGTGCCATAGGCCAGATCCCAGGCGCTTTCTTTTTGGGGATTGGGAAGGGCACCGTAGAGGGCTTTGATCTTCAGCTTGTTGTCATAACTCACCAGTAAACCTTGTAGGCGGTGATCTTCGTCAAATTCGATGTCTTCCCAGGTGCGGAAAAGCATGCCGCTGCCAAAGGTCTCGCTCATGGTTCCTGCCTGCAGCATCAGGTTATCACGGTTGAAGCGCAGATAGAGCTCTTTCCAGCCCAGGCTGAGCTGGTCTTCTGCCAGCTCATCGATCAGTTCGTCCTGATTGACGGAATACTTGGGCAATTCGGCTATGAACTTCAGACCAAAGCTGAGGTTACGGTAACTCATATTGAAGGCAAAACTATCCCGGAAATAGGCATTGAGAGAATCCGGAGCGGTTCGGTAGATAAACTGAGCTTCATTGATTCCGCTGGTCTGCAGAGTGGTCTGGGCACAGATTCCCAGGCTCAACAGTAAGAGAGTGCAAAGGAGAAGGCTTCTTTTCATAGTTTATTCCGCATCGGGTGTGTGGTGCAGCAGCTCTTCGATCTTCTCGGCATAAACCCGCTCTTGTCCCGGCTCAAAACCCACGTGAGTGTAAACGATGTTCCCCTCTTTATCGAGGATCAGAGTATGAGGCGGATTGGTGACGTTGAGCTGATCTGCCAGGCTGCGGTTGCTATCAAAGAGGCCGATGAAATCGTAGTTTCTGCCGCGCAGATAGTTCTTGGCGCGGGAAATGTCTCTGGCCGAATCGATCGAGATCATCACGACAGTGAGGGAATCGTAAGTGCTCTTCAGGTCATTTAAATAGGGCATGGCCTGTTTACAGGGATTGCACCAGTTGGCCCAGAAATCAATCAGGACAGGACCCTTGCCCAGGAGATCGCTGAGGCTGACGTCCTGGTTATTCATATCGGGAAGGCGGAAATCCGGCATGGTATCTGCCACGAGCAGACTGAAGGTGATCAGTGCCAAAAGAACCAATAATAGCTGTTTCATGAGATTAACTCCTTATATACCTGCCAGATCGATCTCTCTGGCGTTCAGGATGGGGGCGTTGTCCGCCCAGGGGCTGGGCATTTTCTGGACGAAGATTATCAGGGCAGCATCACTGGGGAGACTGCCGGTGAAAGGTAAGCTGAAGTTGATGGGTAGATTCAGGTCATGCTCCGAAATATCCAGTTTTCCGGATGCCAGCACCACGTTTGTGCAGGCATTACCAATGGAATTGGTGGTGGCGGAACTGCGTTCAATGATATGAAAGCGCAGGTTGAGATCTGTCTCCTTCGAGTCTTCGGGCACCTCCAGATTGAGGCTGCCTTCCAGCCCTGTTCCGGCTGTGAAGGTAGTCTGAATATCTTCCAATAAAAATACTGCGCTGGTATTCAAATAGCCTTCAGCCGCATTGCGGATGGTTTCAAGATGGATGGGATCTCCACCAATGACCTTGGCTTCACCATTCAGGATAGTGGCTGGCATCACGCTAAAGCCGTAGTATCCAAAGGTCTGAGCTGTGGCTGGAATAGCCAGGGGATCATTGAAATGATACTCCAGATAGCTGAACTGAGTGGGGTAAAGGCTGGCAAGACCATGAAGCACGTTCTCCACCTGCGGGCAATTGGGACAGGTGGTGAAAGTGAAGGTCTCGAAGACCATGCGGCGTTTGTTTCCCTGCTCGAGATCGGCAATACGGTTGCCATAAAGCTTCCAGCTCTCACCTACTTTCAAGACCTTTTCGTCGTTGAAGGGGATAACTGCCAGAAGACCCGGCTCCATATCAGGATCAAACACTCTCAGTTCCCAGGTGAGGCTCTGGTTATGATGATTGTAAGCTTGAAGGTTTGGGATCAGCCGGACATCATCTCCATAGAGCGTGTAGAGAGAGTGGAAGAACTGCTCCCGGTCTGCCTTGGTGGCGGCATTGTGTACGTAATCATCGGCATAGAAAGCCATCAGAGCGCTCAAGTCTTCAGGATGCTCCATAGCGGATTGCATGGGAGTGAAGAGCTCTGCCTTGAAATCCAGAGTCTCAAAATCATGATCAAAGCGGTCACAGGCACTCACTATAAAGAGAGCGATCAAGACCAGCAGCAGGCTGATATATCTCATTTACTTACCTCAGGAAGACTTTCCAAAGCATTCAGGATCATGCTCTTGGTGAGCAGCTCGGGGAAGAGCTGAACTTCCCTGCCTTTCACATAAAGAGCGTTGAAGGGAACTCCCGCCCGTCCGTTATCCGTGATCCATTTCAGGATCTCGTCGTTCTTGCGGGTGTAGTCCCCATGTACCAATACTACTCCTTTGGCCTTGAAAGCATTCATGATTTCTTCGGTGAAGAGCACGGTCTTCTCATTGGTCTGGCAGTTCTTACACCAGGCAGCCCCAAAATCCAGAAACACGGGAGCATCTTCTGCCAACAGCTTGGTCATCAATTCTCCGGAAAACTCATACCAACCCTCGGGAGTGCCGTGAGCTTGGCGCAACAGTCCGGTTTCCTCGCCACTATGTTCTTCCACCGGAGCGGGAGTGTAGGGCAGGAAGTAGAAGGCGGAGCCCAGCACCAGCGCCAGAGTGAGCGCGCTGAAGATCCACTGCGTGGCCTTGGAGTGTTCCGGGCGCACAAAGCGTCCATAGAGCCAAGCGGCAAAGCCCAGACTGAGGATAAACATGATCACCTTCAGCAGATACTCGCCATCGCTAAGATGCAAAAGGCTCTTCAGCATGGTCCAGACCAACCAGAGCAGCACAAAAGCCATCACTTCCTTGAAGATATTCATCCATTCGCCAGGCTTGGGGATGAACTTCAGTGCCTTAGGTGTGAGCCCGATCAGGATAAAGGGGAAGGCCAGACCGATTCCCACCAGAGCAAAGAAGATTAGCATCAGAATGGGAGAGAGCCCCATGGCAAAACCTATGGCTGTACCCAGGAGCGGAGCGGAACAGGGAGTGGCCAGCAGGAAAGCAAAGACGCCACCAAAGAAAGAACCGCTCACGCCCTTCTTGGCAGAAGCCTTGGAGGCGGCGGTCATGCCGGGAGGCGTGATGATGAAGACGTCCAGCAGTGCCATGGCAAAGACAAAGATCAAGCCAGCCAAAGCAATAGTAAAGCCGATATTCTGGAATTGGAAGCCCCATCCCACGGATTCTCCCGCCAGCTTCATGCCGATAAAGACAAGGGCTAAAACAATAAAAGAAGCAACCACACCTGCAGCATAGGCCATGGAGTGTTTGAAGATCTGGCTGCGGTCTTCATGAGCTTGATTCACGATGCTCATCGCCCGGATGGTCAACACAGGCAGCACGCAGGGTGTGAAATTCATAATGATGCCACCCAGGAAAGCCAGCAGCATGTACCACAATACTTTCTTGATGGGAGAAGCGGCTTCTTCGGCAGTTTCTTCTTCCACCGGTGCAGCAGCTGTGGTATCGGCAATTGCGGTTGCCACGACCAGGCTGTCTTCGGTAGTTTCTTCTTCCACAGGGGTACCGGGATCTGCTGCCAGCACGGTGAGGCGGAGGTTTTCTTCCTTCAGTTGAGGAGCTTCACATTGCCCGGAATCCAGGCAGAGACCATAGTCCATGCCGACCTTCACCGTTTTTACTCCGGGAGCGGCACTTGCCTTCACAGTGAAAGGCAGTTGCAAGGTGACAGAGCCACTGTAATCCCACTGCTCTTCCCAGACAACGTGGTAACCGGAAGGGAAGATTGTCTTGCCAAAGACCAGATCGGGATGCGAGGCACTAAGCTTGAAATACTCATCATCCAGAGGGTTACGGGATTGGTGCTTGCCCTCTGGGATAGTCATACGCACCGAAATCTTGCCCTGATCTCCGGCTTTGAGTTCGGTGGGATTGGCGCTGAAGCGAAAAGTCTGCGCTCCCAGCAAGCTGAAGAGCAAAAGCAGTATGACAGTCAGGATTAGCGTCCGTCTTTCAGGATGCATAAAACCTCCACGGAATTAGTACATATTTATCAACAGTATATAGCATGAAACGTTCCAAGTCAAGTCCCGGCTTTCACTCTTGCGCAAATCTTAGCCAAATCCGGCGCTTGAGAGAGTAGAAGTCCACCGATGGTGAGCGTCAGACCCAGAATTGCCCGGCCTGTGATTGGGCTTCCCAAAATGATAAACGCCAGTCCGGCAGTGAATACCGGGATCAGATTTGTGAAGATGTTGCTCTTGATCACGCCCAGTTCTCGGATCACACCGGTATAGAGCACAAAGGCTCCCACAGTGGCAAAGATGCTCATGGCAGCAATTGTTCCCAAGGCTCCCGCATCGTGTTGCATGGTGAAAAAGTGACGGCCATCCAGGAAGAAAAAGAGCGGAGCGAAGTAGATCAGGCCAAAAAAACTCTGCATCGCTACAATCGTCAGGGTGCTGTATTTGAGAGTGAGCTTGCGCACGCTGATGCCATAGAACATCCCCGCCATCACTGCCAGCAGTAGAAAGAGTATCCCCTTGATGGTGGCATACATATCTTCTTCTCCCAGGCTCATCAGCACCACCCCGGCTGTCGAGACCACCAAGCCCAAAAAGAGCAGGGGAGAGACACGTTCACGCAGGATCAACCAAGCTCCCAGAGCTGTCACGATCGGTATCAGGGAGATAATCAGTGAGCCCAGAGTGGGGCTCACATAGGTGAGTCCATTGGCCTCTCCGATGAAATAGGCAAAAGGCTCGCAAAAAGCCACCAGCATGAAGTGCAAGATGTCTTTTCGTTCGATTTTCTCGCGTTTCTTACCCAGCCAGATTATGGCAAAGAGGATCAGCACACCCAATAACAGGCGTAGAAAAGTGACTTCATAAGGACGGTATCCCGCCCCGAAGACGACTTTGAACCAGACAAAAGTGACAGACCAGAAGAGCATTGCCAAAGCAGCTCTGCCGTATATGATGAGTTTCGACATTCATTATCCCGTTTTTTTACTAATGTCTGTAGGTGGCGGAGAATGGCAGATTTTCGTCAAGCTAATTCTCGCCTTAGCATCAATTCATCAAGATCTGCCCCTCGTTCGGTACCCAAAGGAAACCCATATCATACCCATATGACACGCATGATTTTACATGGGTGTCACATGAGTGTCACATGGGTGTCATATGGGTGTCTAGTTAGAATGGCCAAATCACTTCAGTAAAACCAGCTTCTTCATCTGCACTTGTCCACTCTGATTGACCCTCAGAAAATAGATCCCGGAGCTCACTCTGATCCCTGCTTCATCCAGGCCGTCCCACACAGTGCTAAGTCTGCCAGTCTCAAGTAGCTGAGCTTCAAAGCTTCTAACTCTCTGTCCTCTGAGATTGTATATCTCCAGTTGTGCGGGCTGCTTTCCCTCCAGTTCAATCTTCACCGTGTTAGAGAAGGGATTGGGGTGGGCATAGATCTGCATGGGAATAGCGTTTTGATCCTGGCCGGATTGCTCTTGTTGGCGAGCGTAAAGCCGATCGAGACCCGGGAAATTGGAAACATTTCCGGAGTTACCCAGCAGCAGAGCCGGGAAGTCCTGGTTTTGGCAGTTGATCAGCTAGAAAAATCCATATTGCAAAAATGCATCATAAGCCTAAATTGTTATTGAGGACATCATGGAAAGTTTATGAATTGTATTTATATATGCAAGGCTGATCCCTTCCCGGATACGCGCCCTGATCTTGACTAAGGAGAGTGATAATGCGTCTAAACAGAGCTTATCTGTGGCTTCTGCTTCTGATACCTCTGGCCTTGGTGGCTGTGGGGGGAAGATACGGAAAGCTCAGATTTCAAATCTTTGATGAAGACAATCGTGCTCTGCAATGGGCCAATGTGTCTGTAATGATAGGTCAATACAGAATCACTGGAGGTCAGTCCGATAAACATGGAAGTTTGGTTCTGCGGAATATCCCCGAAGGAGAGTATAAGCTAAGATTCTTCAGACTTCGATTTGAGACCATCGACAGTGTGTTTGTGAAAGTAAATGCAGACAGATCACAGATCATGGAAGTTAAAATGCGAAAAGATCGTAATGTTAGAATCATGCACTAAGGATGCTGCTCTGAAGAATCCTGAGTATTTTGAGGGGATGATCACAGCTGAGAGATAAGTAATCTATACTCGTTTCAGGCCATCAACCGGCCAGTTTCAATTCGCAGATCCTGAAAAAGTCTTCCAAATCCTTTTGGCTACTGATCTGAAACATGATCCACTTGCCTATCTTCATAAAGTCTTCAGCACTTGTGTATTTCTGCGCGATGGCAGGGCTAAGCTCCGGCAGGATGCTCTGCATGGCGTCGTCGCACTGAAAGGGAATCACCAGAAACACAGAAAAGGAGCCTGGTTCAGGGTAAAGGGTGCCCAGGCTTTTCCCGCTTTTTTGCAGCTTGAGATTCCAGCCTGGTTTACCGGAGCAAACACTGTAGGTGAGCTTGCTCTTTGCTTTCCAGGTGTCTATACTGCGCAGAAGCATCTCTTGCCAAAGGAGGGCAGCTTTCTTGCCCAGAAATTCTTCAATCCCGGCCTCGGAAGGCATTGTGTCCTTGGGATATAGTTCGTGCCAAGCTTTCATGTGTTCAGCCTCTCTAAATATAGCTTTATTGGTAGATGGGATTATTGAACCATTGGCTGGGCTTATCAGCAGGAGTCAACTCTTTTTTAGTGAAAGGAAAACTCATCCTTAGGCAGGATTATGTAATCTTGAAGGATTGCTGCTTGACAAGAACCGATAGCTCTTGATTCTGTGAACTAATGGAACAATTAACAGGGAATGCAAAGGAGTGAACTATGCCTCAATACAAGTCGGTACTTACTATTGCCTTGGTTTTGGTTTTGTTAACAGAGTTGGCTGTGATAGTGGGAATCTTTGGCTGGGGGGGATCCGGCAAAAGACAGATCCGCTCTGTCAGAGGAGAAAATGTTACTCTCTACGGAGTGGGTCTCTATAGCGATATGCCCGATGAAGTGGCACCTCAGGGGATTGCTCAGGATTATGTGACCCTCTTTGTGGGGATTCCTCTGCTCTTATGGGCTCTGATTATGGCTCAACGGGGCTCCATTCCTTCCAGAATGTTTTTGGCAGGAGTCCTGGCTTACTTTGTATTGACCTATATGTTCTGGCTCAATATGTCCGCCTACAATGATTTCTTCCTCATCTATGTGGTTCTGGCAGGCTTAAGTATTTGGGCTTTTTTGATAGTGGTCGTGCATATCTCTCCCAAGAAGGCCAAGCTGGCTGCGATGAGCCGGATGCCCAGGCAGGTGGCGGGTGGGTTTTTGATGCTGACCTCCCTGCTGGTAGCTGCTATGTGGTTGAAAGTGATCATCCCTCCTCTCTTGCACGGCTCCTATCCCAAAGAGCTTTATCACTTCACGACTCTTGTAGTTCAGGGCATAGACCTGGCCTACTTCTTACCCTTCTGTTTCGTGACGGGTTTGCTATTTATGAAGAAGAGCATCTGGGGTTATATGTTCAGCCCGATCATTCTGGTCTTTCTTTCTTTGCAGATGCTGGCGCTACTCACTAAGATGGTTTTTATGCTTAAAGAAGGCAATATGGTACAGCTACCCTTGATGGTCGGAATCGGCGTTATCTTTGTGTTGGCTGTATCTTTGGCTAATTCGTGCTTAAGGTCATTCAACAAGCTAGCGTAAAATGTTCTGGAAAAAACGCAGATATTTGGAAAAAAAGGTTGACTTGAGATCAAAGTCCATTAGTAATGTAATAAATACTGTTGTGAGGTTCTGATGAGTTCTCGGATTCTTCTGGTCGATGATGATCGTCTTTTAAGAGAAGTGATTGGGGAACATCTATCCAATTTTGGTTATGAAGTGGACCTGGCCGAGGATGGAGAACAGGGCTGGGCAAAGTTTAGCCCGGGCAAATATCAATTGGCCATTATAGATCTCGTGATGCCTGGCATGAATGGGATTGAGCTGATGCAGAGGATGCTGGCAGACGACACAGAGCTGTTCTGTCTGATTATGACAGGCTACCCCACAATTGACTCCGCATACAAATCCATGGTGGAAGGCGCTTCGGATTATATCATTAAACCATTCCAACTGATGGAACTGATCAATACAGTACAAAAGTATCTTCATTAAATGGGTTTTGAGATCAGGCTCGAAGAGCCGGCAAATAATCGGGATAGGGCAAACCGGGAGCCGTGGTCTGATACCGGGTTTCTGGATGTAGTAGCTCGCACTCACGATCTCCAGGCTTGGCTGCTCACTTGCTACAAAGGCGAGGAGCTGGTGGCCAGCCTTCCTCTCTATGAACGGAGCCGCTTTGGCATCAAGTATCTGGTGGAGCCGGTCACGGCATACTATCAGCCGCTGCAGTTCTTTCTTCCGGTTGAACAACAACAGTCCCGGCGTCACTTGGATGAACTGCGGGTTATGGAGGCTATGGCTGCCTTTCTAAAAGATAAATATCGCAGGCTTCACATCAAGCTGCATCCGGGCACCCTTGATACCCGGGCATTTATCTGGGCAGGGATGCGAGCAACCCCCTTTTACACTTTTATCCACAAGCGGGGAGACAATCTTGATCCTGTCAAAGACGAACAGCGCAATCTTAAGCTGGCGGGAGACAGGGGATATTCTTACAGCAATGCTTTTGTCCCGGAGGCTTTTTTTGCTCTTTTTCGACGTATGCATGAGCGCAAAGAGCGGAGATTCAGCTTGTCGCTTGACAAAATGCAGGCTTTCTGCAGTAGTTTACACAACCTGGGCCTGATGCACCAAAGTAATGTCTTATTGGATGATAAGATTGTGAGTGCAGATCTATTTCTGGGAAAGGGCTCGGGAACCGCTTACCTGCTGCATCGTGCCTCCAGTCCAGAGGAGATGCCAATGGGTGTGAGTGCCTGGCATAGTTCCAGGCTGCTGGAAGAGCTTACTAAAGACTATGAACTGGTGGATTTCTGTGGTGCCAACGTGCGGGAGGTGGCAAGGTTTAAAGCCGCACTGGGGCTGCAATTGGCAGTGTTTTTTCAGATAGAATATGGCTCAAAGATAATCTGAGCCTGGTATTGAGGTTATATGGAGAAGATTTTGATCTTGAAAGGGGGCAGGTCACCAGAGCGGGATGTATCGCTCGTGAGTGCTGCCGCTGTTGCTGAAGAGCTGGGAAAGCTCGGTTACAACTGTGTGGAGCTTGATCCGGCGGATTATCCCAAACTGAGGGAGCTGCTGGCGGCAGTTGCAGAGCACGATCCAGCATTGGTTTTTAATGCCCTGCACGGTGGGGCAGGAGAGAATGGAGAGCTACAGGCAGTGTTGGAAATGACAGGCTGGCGCTTCACCGGTTCTGGCAGCAAAGCCTGCATGATTGCTATGGACAAGTATCTCTCCAAGCTTCTTGTCTCCGAAGAAGGCATCCCTGTGCCGGAGAGCATCCTGATGCGTTATGACATGCTGCTGGACTATAATGATCCCTCAGATTATCAAGGCTTTATCGACAGATTGTCGCTTCCTCTGATTGTGAAGCCTGTAGATGCTGGCTCTTCGGTGGGGATCTCTCTAGTCAAAGACATTAATGCCCTGAAACCAGCGGTGGAGGAAGCTTTTCAATACTGCTCTCAAGTTCTGCTCGAGCAGTATATCCCGGGCTCAGAACTCACTGTGACAGTGATTAATGGCAAAGCCATGCCGGTGGTGGAGATCAGGCCTGTATCCGGTTGGTATGATTATCAGAACAAATATACCAAGGGCAAGACCGAGTATATTGCTCCGGCGGAGCTTCCGGAGGAGATCTCGGAATTGCTGAAGCTCTTTGCCGAGCGAATCTGGCTGGTGATGGACTTGCGTCATTATGCCAGGATAGATTTTCGCTACGATGGAAAGAAGGTCTGGTTCCTGGAAGTAAATACTTTACCGGGAATGACTTCTCTCAGCCTGACTCCGATGGCGGCACGTGCTGCCGGGATGAGTTTTGGCGACTTGCTTCAAACGATTATATTATCTGCAACTAGCTAAGTTTTCATGGAGGTTACGATGAAGACATCTTTTACAATGCTAATATTGCTATTGATAGCCGCTCTGCCACTGCTGGGGCAGGCTGGTGCGATGACGGCGAGCTTCAACCCGTCCACCGTGCAGGTCAATAGCTTCAATACTGCCAGCTTTGACCCGACTTCACCGGAGAGTCAGCCAGTCTTGACAACCCTGACAATCCAGAACAACACTTCCGAGAGCTATATCTTCAGGATGAAGCTTACAGTTAAGTGGAACGAGAGCACTCTCACCACAGCAGAATTCCGTTCCAAGGAAGCGATCCCCGCAAATGGCATCTTCTATCCTCTTACCAATAGAGATCTGATCACCACCAGCGCCAGCACTCATTTCGATGAAATTGGCGTGGGCGGGATTACTCTGCAGGATGTGATAGAAAACAGTTCCGTTCTACGTCGTGCAGTTTTGGCGGGATTCTTCCCGGATGGAACAGTGAGGCTTGAGGTGCAGGTGAGACCGGACGACACCAGCTCGGTTTACGGAAATCCAGCTGTGTTCTCGATCATTGTACGTAATGCCGGCACCATCAGCCTGGTGTCTCCGGGTGTGCCTTTGGGAGAGCAAGCTCCGATTATCAGCACAAACCCGATGAGTTTCTTCTGGAACGCCATCAACACAAACTTCAATCAGTATTACGTCAATATCCTCGAGTTTCCCCCCAATGTGGTCCCGACGGTCAACAACGTTGAGGCTATGGGACAACACTTCTGGCCACTGAATCCCACTCCGGTCACAGGCGGAGTCTATTCAGAATACATTCCATTCGTGCCCGGGAATTACTATGCCTGGCAGATCAGCACATCTTTGTACACAGAGACAAATCCCTACACCAGAGAGAGGGATCAGAGCAGCCTGAAGAGTAACTGGTATGTCTTCCGTTTTGCTCCCCAGGATCAAGCCCCTCCCATCACGATCAATGAGCTCCAGGCTGCCCTCAGTTCTCTGGGAAATCCGGCCATAGAAGCAATCTTCAATGGTGGTTTTGCTCCCATTGGCGTGATCCAGTCTGATGGTCAAAGCATGAGCGGTGAAGAAGCCATCAACCTGATTCGCAGCTTGGTTGGCCGTAACGTGGTCATAGATATTCGGAACTAAGGAGTTGGAGAAATGAAACGAGTATTATTAATATCCCTCTTGATCTGTCTTGCAGTCGGGTTGACTGCTCAAAACGCTGTGGCCTATCTTTCTGCCAATCGGGGCAGAGTGGATCTGTTCCGCCAGAACAGACAGGTTAGATACCGGGCTGGAGAAATGCTCCAACACGAAGATCAGATTCGCACAGGGAACGATTCCTATGCTGCCTACCGGTTCATAGACGGCTCTTCTCAAGTGAGGATCTTTGCCAATTCCAATGTCCGGATCAGAGCTGCCGTATCCAATGGCACCCTGGCCAAGAATACCACTGTTACCCGTGGCAGAGTTCACAGCAATGTGAGCCGTAATACCGGCAGCTACCGGGTGGAAACTGCCACGACCGTGGCTTCCGTGAGGGGAACAGAATTCCTGACGGATGTCGATGAAGAAGACAACAGCCGCTTCATCGTGGTCGATGGCACCGTAGCTGTCACAATTAAAGCCACAGGTGAGACCCAAATGGTTGGCAGAGGTAAGACAGCTATAGTAGATAGAGACGGGAATGTGGAAGTCGGAAATAGCAGCGAAGAAGATCTGGAGATGCTGGCGGCCGCAGCAGATGCAGCAGGATCCCAGCCTTCTATGCGCACCATTATGGTACCAGTACAAAATGAAGCCGGTCAGATTAAATACATCGAGATCAGATACTAGGATCTACCTGCTTCCAACCCTAGACTTTGTGAGGTAATTATGAAGAAACTACTGGCAGTTATGGCTTTTATAGCGTTGTTAACGAGCCTGGCATCGGTATCTATAGATCACTTCTCTCCCGGAATATATGTGTTTGGCACCGATGTAGAGATTAGACTTAATGCGATATATGGTGCCGACGAGATAAATAGTATCAAGCTCAAATGGAAACGTGTGGGTGAGGAAGCCTGGCGCGAAGAGGCCATGACGCTTGAGGCCACAGGTTCATTCTGGTATGTGGCCGAGCTACGTGCCGGAGACCTGCAGGACTATGACGTGGAATATTACTTCGAGGTGCTGCTCACCAGCGGAAACGTCGAAAACATCCCCACTCTGGATGGTCTGGAGCCTCTCTACCGGCTCAGTCCCGGCTCAGTGATCGGTACCCGTGCCGATGAGTTCATCCTTCTTAGTGATGAGACAAACCCCAGCCAGGGTAATGAATACATCCTGGCGGTTTCCTATTTTGACCTTATGGATAGGATCGATCTCAGCTCCATCCGTGTTTGGGTGGGAGGCAGAGACGTTACCCGCCGCGCCACTATCACCGAAAACGCCCTGATCTACAGGGATTCAGACCCCAATCCCGGCAGTCGCCGTTCCCAGATTACCGCAATGGTAGATGGTCAGCAGGTCTATTCTCCCATCTGGACTACTGAAGTACCCAGAAACCCCCACCGTCCATTCCTGCCGCTTAATATCCGCGGAAACTTCAACCTTGCCACCAATGTTTACAGCCTCAGTGCCGATGGTGACACAGATTCTTTCCTGGAGCGTGAGGACGACGCCACTGCTATGCTGGATCTATACAGCACCTATGGCATCCTCAATACCCAGGCAAACTTCCTGGTTTCCACCATGGAAGATTCCAAACAGCAGGCTGTGAACCGCTATACCTTTGGCCTGCAGCTTCCGGTTCTGGATGTTTGGCTGGGAGATTCCAGCCCCAGCCTCAGCAGCTTCTCCATGGCAAACCGCAACGTGCGTGGTATTTGGACAAAGCTGCATAGCCGTTTCCTGAGCCTTGAAGTGGCTCACGGTGAGATGCTGCGTGCTACCAAGACCAGCTTCCTGGATGGCACGAGTACCGAGAGAACCCTGGGAACCTTCAAGCAGGAAGCGCTCGGCGCCAGATTCCAGATGGGCAACAAGGAACGCATGCTCCTGGGCATCACAGCCACTCGTAACAGAGATATCCACAGTTCGCTGAAGCCAGAAGACTACTCCTATACTGATGGCGGAGAAACCATCTTCACGGCCAAACCCAAGGACAATGCCGTTGTTGCAGTTGATATTCGCCTCAATCTACCGGAACAGCTTTTCACAGCCGGTGGAGAGATTGCCGGCAGCTTGCTCAATAACAACACTCTGGATGCAGCCCTCACTCAGGAGGAGATCGAGGAGTACCTCCCGGAGGATCTGCCCATAAACATCAACCCGGCAGACTTTGCGGATTACTTCATTATCAACCGCAATATGGAACCTCTGGTGCCAGGAAGAGAAAACCTGGCTTGGACGGGATATGTACGTATGCATTTCCTGAAGAATCTCATTGACTTCCGTTACACAGAAGTGGGGCCAGCCTTCAATGCCCTCAGCACTTACTATCAGCAGAATGACACCAAGATGATCTCTGTCTCAGACCAGCTCAATATCAAGAATATCATGATCTTGAGCGGCGGTGCCAACCTCTTGGCGGATAACCTTTCGGGCCACAAGCAGGAGACTTCTGAGACCCTGTCCTGGAACGCTCAGATGGCGCTTCGCATCCCCCAATGGCCATACCTGAAGGCAGCTTATTTCTCAAACAACTCCAGTAACGAACGTAACCCCAGTATCGTGGATAACGACTACGTGTATGTTCCCTACGAAAGAAGCTCCGGACTCCTCAGCTTTGGTATCGGCTATGATATTCAGCAATTGACCTTTGTTCCCACCCTGATAGACCTCACCTACAGAATGGGTAACGACGATAACACCACAAATGCAAACCAGCTCTATGAGAACTTGAACAACTCCTTCAACGTCTCGATCAACAACCGCTGGTCCACCATCCCCTTACGTACCCAGATCGTCTTTGCCTATCAGCAAAACAAACGTGACACCAGCTCCAGTGAAGCTATCTACCCGCTCTTTGATAACAACAATACAAACCTCTTCCTGAGTGCGGATTACAGCCTCCTGAACCGCAAGCTGCGTCCCTTTGTGCAATACAAGCTGCTCAATCTGGGCGGAGATCAGGACAAACAAGGCTTCAACTACTTCACTCTCGGCTTGGAAGCCACCCCGCTCCGGGATATGACCGTGGGTACTCAGCTCAATATCCAGGATTATGGCAACGATGCAGATTCCAGCCTGGATTACAGCAATCTGACCTGGCGCTTCACTCTGAATCAACGTTTCTAAGATAATGTAAACGGGGAAGACAGCGATGTTTTCCCCCTTTTTTTACCCCGGCTATACAGTGATATATGCCCGGAGCTGTCACTTCTGCACAGCTTCCCGGGACTTCAGCTTATATAGGAGTATCCATGAAAAAGTTCCGCTATCTCATCTATCCTGCTCTGGTCCTGATCTTTATCCAGATCATCTTCTCCATCAGCGTCTTTGATAACCTGGAGCATAAAGCTCAGGACAGCCTCTTCCGCTTGAGAGGGGTTCAGACTATCACAGACAGCGTGGTGATCGTGGCTCTGGATGATGAGACCTTCAACGCCCGCCTCACCAGCTGGCCCTTTCCCAGAGCTGATCATGCCAAGCTGATCGAAAACCTCACTGCAGCCGGAGCCCGGCAGATTATCTTTGATATTGAATTCACCGAAGAAAGCGATCCCGAAAACGATCTGAGATTGGCGGAAGCAGGCGCTGCGGGCAACAACACCATTTTTGCCGGAAAACTGATCCGTCAGCCCGATAACTATGAGCACGTGCAATTCTATCCTCCCATCCCAGCCATTCAGGAACGCGGAACGGTCTGGGGAATCGTGAACATGCCTCAGGATAAGGATGCTTATATCCGCAGTTACGGTGTCTTCGAACCCTTTGATGAGGTGGAAAACTTCTATCCTTTGGGAGTGGCTTCCATTGCCAATCTTAGATTCTATCAGAGCGACTGGCGGGATCACATCCGCGTGGAAGGCAGGCAGGTGAAGGTCGCCGGCAAAACCATCCCTCTGGATAAGGGTAATCTGGCTTTGATCAATTACTTCGGACCGGCCAGAACCTTCACGACCATACCATACTCACAGGTGATAGACGATTCTCTCACCATCATGCCGGGTTATCAGGGTGCGGAATCGGATGATTATTATGAGCTCCGGAACTCAGGTGTATTTGAAGGCAAGATCGTGCTGATTGGCGCCACGATCGACGAGATGCACGATAAGTTTCTCACTCCCTTTGGCGGAGAGCTGACTCCCGGGGTGGAGATTCACGCCAATTTCATCGAGATGGTGCTGCAAGGTAAGTATCTGCACCACTTGAATCACTTCCTCTATCTGGGCATAGAGTTGCTGCTCTTGATCGGCCTCTGGTTGCTCTTCAAATTCCTCAAGCCCCAGTTCTCTGCGCTCGGCTTGGCTCTGCTGATAGTCCTGCAATACCTTGCTGCTTTTCTCCTCTTCAAATCCTTTGGACTGCTGATCCCTATCGTACAGACTGCCCTGGCATTTTTGGTGATCTATGGGGTCTCACTGGTCTCTCACTATTTGGATACGCAGAAAGAGAAGCGCTTCATCCGCAATGCTTTCCAGCAGTATATGGCTCCCCAACTGGTCAAAGAACTCCTGGAAAAGCCGGGCAGCCTGACCTACGGTGGATCCCTTCAGGAGATCACCGTGCTCTTCTCTGATATTCGCTCTTTCACCACCTATTCCGAGAATCATAAACCCGAGGAAACCGTACAGATTCTCAAGGAATATCTCACCGAGATGGTCAATACCATCATCGCCAATCAGGGTATCGTCGATAAGTTTGTGGGCGATGAGATTATGGCGCTCTATGGCACACCTGTGAAGCTGGAAAACCACGCTCTGGCAGCCTGTAAAACTGCTATTATGATGCGGGAGCGGCTCACTGCTCTGCAGCAGCGCTGGCGCAGCGAAGGCCGTGAGGATTTTGATATCGGCATTGGTATCAACACCGGGACTGCTGTGATCGGAAACCTTGGCAGCGAGCAGATCTTTGACTATACCGCTATAGGTGATACCATCAATTTAGGTGCCCGCCTGGAAGGGATCAATAAAGAATATCAGACCACCAACAAGATCATCTTCAGCGAGTTTACCCTCGAGAAAGTGCAAGACCTGGTGGAATACCGCTATCTGGACGAAGTGAAGGTGAAAGGCAAGAACAAGTCCGTCAAGATCTATGAGCTGATCTCTGTTCGGTGAACCGAGATCAGATCAGTTAATAGTGATAGGAGCTTCGCTCGGCTAATAGTGAGAAGTTAATAGTTAATACTGCGCTGCTAAGCTCCTCCGGAGCTTTGGCCTTGCGTGATCTGTGATCCGTGATCAGTGAACCGTGATCCGTGAACCGAGATCATTGAACAGTATGTGAAACTGGGAGACGAACAAGAAGATCTGTAGGGAGAGACCTGTGTGTCTGCCCCTACTAGTTAATAGTGAAGAGTTAATGGTGAATAGAGGTAAATGCAGTCTCCCAGCTATGCGCTTACCTCTCTGTTCACTGTTCACTGTTCACTGATTCGACACCCATGAGACACCCATGAGACACCCATGTGACACCCATGTAAACTCATGCGTGTCACATGGGTATGATATGGGTTTGATATGCGGGCTGAGTGAGAGGATAGAGTGATGAGTTTGAGCTAAGAAGGAGCCATATCTTCTTGTGGATAGCTGCCATAAAAGAAAATCCTTGACAGATAATCCGCAGCAAGAAAGGTATTTACAGGGAGCGTAATGAGACAAGCTCCTGAGGGAGTGAAGATGAAAAAGACTATTACACTACTGGTTTTCATGATTCTGCTGTTCAAGCTCTTCTCTTTGAGCTGTTACGAGGTGCAATATACCACCAATCCAAGTGGAGATTCGCCCTATGCAAATCAAGTGGTTACGGTAGAGGCTGTGGTGGTTTCAGAGCGCTTCTACACTGGGTCAAGCTCTTCGAACTATGGCTTCATGCTGGGGGATTCTAACGGCGGTCCCTGGAGCGGACTCTATGTCTATACAACCGGCTATAGTCCCAACAGGGGAGACCTGGTGCTGGTTACAGGAACTATCATGGAGTACTATGGCTGGACAGAGATGACGAGTGTCTCGAGCATGTTTGTCCTTAATCAGGGCTTCCCGATGCCTCCGGTCACCACACTTTCAACGGGTGAACTGGAGAGCTGGGCAGAGCAGTGGGAAAGCGTCTTTGTCCGTGTGAACAACGTGGAAGTCACCAGCCTGGCAAACAATTATGGAGAGTTCACCGTCAACGATGGCACGGGCTTTGCTATGATTAACGACCAGTGTTTCCCACGTCCTCAAATCCCCTGGCCAGATCTCGAAATTGGCCAGGACTTCTATGAAATCCGCGGCGTGGTGATGTTTAGTTTTGATCAGTATAGTATCAATCCCCGGGACTTTGCGGATCTGATGGAGACGGAGCTAACTTGTGATCTGGCGATCAGTGGATTAGAGACGGATTACTGGCAGGACTTGGGTGAGGAAACTGTACTGAGCGGCTATATCCAGAACAATATCAGTACTGCAAGCGGGGACTTCTTTCTGGTCTGCTATTGTAATGATGTGGAGGTATCCAGGAATCCTTATCTCGGTCTCGGTGGTAATGGGATCCTGCAGTTCCTGGAAAACTTCCAGGAGACAGAGCCTGGCTATAAGCAAGTGAGAGTTGCTATTGAAATGGTGGGCGACCAAGTTCCTCAGAATAACGAGGCTGAAACTTCTTTTATCATTCGCCCCAATCCTACCACAGGTGTCAATATCGGAGCCGGAGATACTATGCTGCGGATTCCCTGGGATACATACTGGCGTTATAGTCTTTATGAATCTGTTTTCTATCCGGCAGAACTGGGCTCTGCAGGCAGTATCGTGGGTCTTAGCTTTTTCAGCGATTTTGAGATGGATTACACTCCCCTGCCCGTGAAGCTCTGGATTGGGGAGACCACTCTTCCGGATCTGGCTTCTGCCTGGGTGCCGGCTACGGAGCTGGAACTCGTCTATGATGATGTGCTGGTCTTTCCCGGGGAAGAAGCTGAGATCTATGTTCCCTTTGATAATGCTTACAGTTATGGGGGCGGCAACCTGGTGGTGATGGCTTATCAGGAGCATACTTGGTATCTTTTGAGTAATGATAAGTTTCAGGCGCAGATTATGGACGGGGCCAGATCCAGAAAACGCTATTCGGATGCCTATCAACCTGATCCCAACAATCCACCTGCGGCAATTGAACCCACCGGCGAAGTGCCTCGCGTCCGCATCTATTTTGAGCCCGGTTCTGCAGTCGAAGATCCCACTCTGGTGCCCGCTCTGAATCTTAGTGCTTATCCCAATCCCATCAGGTCAACTGCCGTCTTCAGGACTGATGCTCGGGATGCTGCGCTGGAGATCTTCAACCTGCGCGGACAGAGGGTGAGAAGCCTGAGCCTGCAAGAAGGAGAAGCTGCTTGGGATGCTCGAGACGAGGCAGGACGTCCTCTGGCCTCTGGTATCTATCTGGCAAGACTGAAATCCGGTACTCAGAGTCGTACGAGCAAGCTCATTCTTCTGGGAAACTAAGGAATTTACGCAGAGGCTGAGAAACGCTTATTTAGGTGCTTTTCAGCCTCATCTTCAGCTTGATATCTGGTTCTGCTCTCACATTTATCTTGACATATTAAGGCGCTTAGCTAATTAGGTGCTTAGCTAATGACAAGGAGTTGCTGCTCCTTGGCTTAATGAGTAGATATTAAAAGAGATAAATGAAGGAGAAACCATGAGAATCAGGACTTTACTTTTTGCACTCTTACTGATCAGCGTCGCCAGTCTGGCGGGAACGAATCTGCTGGATCTGGGCGGTAGCTGGGATGGCAAGATCGCTGTATCAGGTCTCGAGATTGGGATTGAAGTGGATTTTGCCGCTTCGGAACCACTCACCGGGAGCATCTCCATTCCAATGCAAGGCTTGCACAATGCCGAGCTCAGGATCTTGGAGCACACAGAAGACGCCATCACTTTCATGTTGCCAGTTCCGGGCGCTGATGCTGTGTTCCACGGTAACCGTGAAGCAAATGTTCTCTCTGGAAGCTTCGCGCAAGCTGGCATGACCGGGACATTCACCCTGAGTAAACTGGATAATGCCCGTGTGGCTCCGCCCGTGGGACAATTTGTTCCCCAGGGTTGCACCGAAGAAGCCGTGAATCTGGATACAGGCAGTGGTGTCCTCAAAGCTAGCCTGATGCTTCCCAGTGACAATAGCAAACGCACTGTGGTGTTGATCGTTGCGGGCTCTGGCCCAACGGATAGAGATGGCAATTCCGGTCTGCTTCCTGCCAAGAATAACTCTCTTTTGATGCTGGCAGCCGGTCTGGCAGAGAATGGTATTGCCAGCCTGCGCTATGATAAACGTGGCGTGGGGGATAGTTTTGCTGCCATGGTCGAGCAGAGCGAACTCCGGATCGGCACCTATGCCGGAGACGTTGCAGCTTGGGTTCGCCTTCTGAAGTCAGATGGCAGGTTCGACCACGTGGTGGTGTTGGGGCACAGCGAAGGCTCTCTTCTGGGTCTGAGCTCTGCTCAGGAGACAGCCCCCGATGCCTTTATCTCTCTGGCAGGACCGGGACGCAATTTTGCTGATCTGCTGCGTTCACAGCTCCTGCGGGAAGGTTCCGGCTTCGAAGCCGGGGATATTGACCATATCCTGAGTGAGATTCGGGCAGGACGCTTGGTGGATGAGATCCCGGACGGCTTGATAAGTGTGTTCAACCAGTCAGTGCAGCCCTATCTGACTTCTTCCTTTGCCCTCAGTCCCACAGCTCTGATCTCGACTCTGGAGATCCCGGTTCTGATCTTGCAGGGAGATCACGACATTCAGGTGAGTCTTGAGGATGCAGAGCTATTGCACAATGCCTGCCCCACGGCAGAATACCGCCTGATCCATGGTATGAACCATGTGCTGAAGCCCGCCCCCGAAGACTTGGCGGAAAACATGGCTACCTACTACCAGCCTGATCTGCCGCTGGCAGAAGGCTTGATCGATGCCATCACCGGATTCATTGGTCAGAAGCTGCTTGGACACTGAGGAATTCATCATGTCCGATTCCTTTTTCAAAGCCATAGCCGATGCCAATCGCAGGAAGATTCTCTTTCTGTTGAAGAAGAACCATACTATGACTGTGACAGAGATTGCTGCTCATTTCAACCTGGCTGTGCCTACTCTGAGCGAGCACCTCAAGGTTCTGCGCAATGCAGATCTGGTCTTTGCAGAGAAGAAACAGCAGTTTGTGCACTACAGTCTCAATACCACAGTCTTTGAAGACATAATCAATTGGATTACAGACCTAATAGATACAAGCGAGGAACAAAAATGAAACGTGTGTTGTTGTTTAAGTGGTCACTACTGCTGCTGGTTGTATATCTGGTGGCAAGCCTTTACTTCTTCATCATCACTCCTGCCGGAGCAGAGGTTCCCATGCACTGGAACATAAAGAACGAGATTGACGGCTGGATCACCAAAGAGGCTCATCTTCCTCTGGGAATAGGGCTCTTGGTGGGTATTTGGGCGATGATCTTTCTGATGCCTTACTACTCTCCCTGGTACAAGAGCTACGGCGACCGGAACGAGAAGATTATGCCAGCTCTGGCCACCATTATGGTTGTCTGTCTGGGAGCCTTGAATCTATATTCCCAATATGTGGCATACAAGGGAGGAGAGCCGCAGGGAGTGACGGTGATCCTGATCATCATTGGAGTGCTGATGCTGGGCTTGGGAAATCTGATGCCCAAGATACCCAAGAACTACTTTATGGGAATAAAGACTCCCTGGACTCTGAGCCACGAAGATATCTGGCATCGTACGCACCGCCTGGGCGGCTTGCTCTTCTTCCTGAGTGGTATCATACTGATAGCCAAAGGCTTCATTAGTTCTTCCTATGAAGTTCTGCATCTGGTCTCGGCCATCGTGGTGCTGATTATGCTGCTCTATCCTCTGCCTTATTCGTTCCTGCTTTACAAGAAGCTGAAGAAGAGCTGACGCTCTTAGTTAATAGTGAAAAGTTAATAGTTAACAGCGTGTCAGCCCAGGACATAAAAGAGCTTTAGGCCTTACAGCAATACCAGCCGCTTGCTGAAGCTCTTTTGCAAGCCTGAAACCTGCAAGTAATACACGCCTGGGGCAAGTTCTGCACGTTGCAGTTCGAGCTCCAGGCTTTGTTTTCCTGCTCTTAAGGCTGGATAATCCCAGCTTTGCACCAGCTGTCCGCGCAGATTATAGAGATTAACCGAAACGCGGGAATCCTCTGCCAAGTCCAGGTCAAGGGCTGCTCTGTCCCGGGCTGGATTGGGATAGAGCCGTGGCTCCGGAGCGGGATAGGTATCGGCGGAGTTCGTCACAGCTTCTGCCTCTTCCAAGACGTAGAGCATACCGCCATTGAGTGTGTTGCTATAAGCAGTCAGACCATAGGGGCGCGTCTCCCACTGATAACAATCGTAGCTCAAAGATGTGGTGGTGTAATGATACTTCACACAGAGAGCCTCAAACGTTCCCAGCGGAGTGGTGAGACTTCCCTCGGAGATCACTTCTCCGGCAACTGTATAGCTGCCATAGGTCCAGGAATGAGTGCCTTGCCAGGTCTTTCCCAGGAAGTGTGGCAGTCCCATGGGCAGGGGAGGGCTCCAGATCAGATTAGGCGAGCCTGTGTAGCCAATCTGCAGGAGATCGGAGCCATTGTTCTGATAGTACATATAGCCTGTGTTACCATAGCCATTGATCAGTTGATCGTAATAAATGCAGATATTGGCATTAGTAAAACCAGGAACACCACTTACCGCAGAGAAGCTTTCGTGCACATACCCCGTGGATGGCATGGCGAAGCTCCAGCTCTTGCCGCTACCACTGGTGAGATCAGTTGAGTTCTGATTCCAGACTCCCTGACGATAGTTACGGGTCAAACCCGGTTCATACCCGAAATGAGTAGTTTCGATAGTAATGCCCAGCAAAGACATACAAATAGTGAGCAGCAATGCAATTTGAACTATGGCTTTCATGATCTATCCTCTATGCGAAATATTTATCTGATCTTCTGTGGATGTTGAAGCATAAATCATTCCGTAAAAGGATGGAACCGCTCTGAGAATCACAAACACTACCCCGAAAGGAAACCGTGAAGTGTCTCTGGTGCAAAAAAGAAAAGGGGAAGAAGGCCTTAGCTTTCTTCCCCAAGTGATCAAAAGACCGGAGATTAATCTACGATCTGGAATTCTATTCTGCGGTTAAGCTGACGTCCTTCCGGAGTGTCATTGGTGGAGCGAGGCTGAGTGAGCCCACGTCCTTCAGCACTCAGGCGTTCAGCATTGATACCACGAGTGATCAGCCACTGACGCACAGAAGCGGCACGTCTTTGAGAAAGAGACATGTTGCTGGCGGCGCTACCGACGTTATCGGTGTGGCCAATGATCAGCACTTTCACTTCAGGATTGGCCGTCAAAGCAGTGTAGGCACGCTCCAGGATCTCCGTGGAGGCAGGAAGGATATCGGCAGAGCCGGTGGCAAAGAGGATGCCTTCCAGAGAGAAGGTTGCACCCTGTCTCAGATCCAGCACGTCGTCTCTGGGATCCAGAGGATCATTGTTATCTGCTACTTCGGCGCCATCTTCCTTGGTTCCACCATCGGTGTCCTTGGAAAGCGGATTGGTGCGATGAGTATTCACTTCAGCACCGTCGTTCAAGCCATCACCATCGGTATCCGCGACAGCAGGATTGGTGCGATGAGTATTCACTTCAGCACCGTCGTTCAAGCCATCACCATCAGTATCTGCGACAGCGGGATTGGTGCGATGAGTATTCACTTCAGCACCGTCGTTCAAGCCATCACCATCAGTATCTGCGACAGCAGGATTGGTGCGATGAGTATTCACTTCAGCACCGTCGTTCAGGCCATCACCATCGGAATCTGCAATAGTGGAGGCGGTGTTGTAGATATTAATCTCATCGACATCCGGCAAGCCATCACGATCTGTATCAATGGCTCTGGGATCCTGTTGGATCACCGGAGGTTCCTGACGTGTAACAGGAGGAGCGACGGGAGGCGTGACAGGGCGTTGAGTCACAGGGGGAGTGGTCACCACAGGGGCAGGCTGAACCGGCCTGGGCTGAGGGGTGGTGCCGATATCGGAGAATTGCAGACCAACAGTCAGGCCATAGAAGCCGTCCTGCTTCTTCCCGGAGAAGAAATTGCCATCATCGTTGCCACGAACAGCATAGTCCAAGTTGTCGGTATTGGCAAGATTATAGCCCAGAGCCACTTCCATCAGCATACCGGGTTTAAGATTGGTCTGAAAACCAATTCCAAAAGGATACATGGGTGCGGAATCCAGAGCGCGGCCGGTGAGATCTACCGTGGCACCATAGCCTGCATAGATGAAGGGGGAAAACTTCTCGGTGCGGTAGGGGCGGAAATAGAGCCGAAGATCGCTGGAAACGGCGTTATTAGTATATTTCTGAGAAGCATGCAGTCTGTTGTAACCAAGTCCAAAGCGAGTCATAAATATGGGGAAGACGTCAAACTGTAGATAGCCTCTGGCCGTAGGCCCGATGTTTTCTGCGCTGCCCTGGTTATCTCCCCGGGTAAGTCCCAGGTCAAAACCATAACTCCAATCCGGGCTGGTGTAAGCGGCAAATGCTGAGCCTGCCACCAGCAGGAGTAGTACAACAATGAATAACCTTGTTTTCATAACTTTTTCTCCTTGTTTTTCTTGTTATCATAAAAAAACTTTGCATCGCAGGGGTCGGAATCCATCCTTCCATTGTAGGCCAGACAGGACTGTTGCAAAGCTAAGTGTCTGTCTTGCCGAAGATACGCACAACTAAACCGGGACGGAAGTCAACGCATACGTCAAATAACAGAATAAGCAGTAACAATAACTTGTCAAGTTCTTTCCACAGCTCGAAGCAGTTATATTGCTTAATCTGTATGGAAAAAAATGCTCAAGGAGTGAACAGGGAGCAGTGATTAGGGATTAGAGAGTGAGTTTGGAGCTGGGAGATTAAAGGGTTGTGGCCGCAGGGGCAGGGCAGGTTGCGGGCAGACACACAGGTCTGCCTCTTCTGGTTAATAGTGAAAAGTTAATGGTGAATATAGCGTAGCCGCAGTCTCCCAGCTTCACGATTACCGGACTTGTCACTCGTCACTAGCTGTTCACTGTTCACTAAAAGAGCACGCATAGGAAACCCATCTCATACCCATAAGACACGCATGAATTTACATGGGTGTCACATGGGTGTCACATGGGTGTCTCATGCGTGTCTTATCAGTTAGAAGGGAGAAGTTAGAAGGGAGAAGTTAGAAGGGAGAAGTTAGAAGGGAGAAGTTAGAA
>JAEZUG010000028.1 GCA_023421135.1 Candidatus Cloacimonadota bacterium
TCCATACACTTGTTAACCAGATGTAGAACAACGGGTTGTAGTACCCATGGATTCCTGCCTTCGCAGGAATGACATAATGTGAACATTAGGTGGTAATGAGTGTACTCTGACGGATTATCGCGGAATTCCTGGAAACGGGTTATTATTCAATGGTCTCTAAGTACATATAGTCCATGACAATTAACTGATAGTAGATGGCACCCCTTCAGGGCTTTCCGCTGTTTCTATGGCATCCAGGACGATGGGCTGCCACACGTCGCTATCGGATGAGCACCCCTTCAGGGCTTGCTTGCCCGCAGAGCGGTAGCAGTTGGTGTGGCAATATCCTCATTGCCACAAAGGCCGCAGGCCTTTCCACTATTTCTGCCAATTCGGAGATTTCGGGGTCCCCGAAGCTGAACAAAGTGAGGCTTTGGGGTGAATTGGCAGACCAAAAACTCCACCACTTCATCACTTCCCCACTCAAAAAGGCGGTACGGCGACCGCCTCTACCAAAGCGAAGCAGCGCAGCACACTCCACCACTTCATCACTTCACCACTCAAAAAGGCGGTACGGCGACCGCCTCTACCAAAGCGAAGCAGCGCAGCTCTGTTCACTGTTCACTGTTCACTGTTTTATGCCGGCTCAGGGAGCTTCGCTATAGGCCACCACCCGGTAGAATCTTCCAGATGAGCTGAGCTCCTGGCTCCAGGAGGCTTCATTTGTGAATCCATTGGTCTCGGGTGTGAAGTCTGTATCGGGGTTATCCGAGCCATAAACCCGGTAGGCCTGGGCTCCGGGAACCGCGTCCCAAGTGAGGCTCACCCAGCCATCGGCTTCGACGATTCTGAGATTGGCAGGGCTCAGGATCTCATAGCGCTGCCAAGTGATTTTCACTTCCTCATGCTGAGGCTCATAGGCAGCAAAGCTAACTATATCCAAGGGATAATCCAGGGCTGTGGCGGGGATGCTCTGGCTCCAAACGCCGCTTTGAAGGGCTGCGCGGGTCTCCAGGCGGAAATTGCTCTCGGGGAGATAGTAAGGCGAAATATCCTGCTGGTCTGGGCTCAGTTCCAAGCTTCCCGCTCCCGGATTAGCGCCGTAAACCGTGATAATCCACGAGGGGATATCCTCCACCCGGTTCCCGATCGGCTTGTGGGTCACGGTCATATAGCCCGGAGCATCCACAAGACCTGCCACAAAGCTGGCGCGGGTATCGCCAAAGACATATCTCTGTCCCTCGGTCTGGATCAATTGAGTGGCGGAAACTCCGTTGATAATCAGCACATCGCTTTCTATCCGGTCTTCGGGCTCCAGATTCACCAAGCTGCCGTGCATCCAGTTCACCTCTTCCCAAATCTGGTCTCCATTCTGCTCGCTCATCTGCCAGTTGCCGATCAAAGAAGGTGTGTCCAGGGGCTTTCTGAGGTGGATCAGGTTGCGGATCTCTGTCGCGCTGAGTGCCCGGTTCCAGAGCCGCACTTCGTCCATTGCTCCCTGAAGCTGAAGGCTGCCATCTCCCCGGGCTCCAAACCGCCAGGGAGCGCCGGAATTGAGCAGCGGCTGGGTGAGAGGATTAAAACCATTGTTGATGGCGGCTCCATCGATGCCATCGACATAGACCTTCCCCAGAGCCAGAGCGGGATCGTAAACGCAGGCGATGTGTTGCCAAGTGCCGGGAATCAAGAGGTTGGAAGCAGCATCCAGATAGACTCCGGTGGTGGGGATGAAGCGCAGGGAGTTATCTGGGGTGGTGTGAATCTCCAGCTCTTCATAAGCCTTGGCAGTGACAAATTGGTATGCTGCTGAGCCATCCCAGCGCAGCCAGGCCTCTATCGTGAAGGCAGAAAGAGCCTGCATTGGCGCTGCTGAGGGGATCTGGGCATATTCACCTGCAGCATTGAAGGATATTGCTCCATCGGGATTCAGGGCGATGGTTGTGGCTGTGAGCGGAATCTGATAATCCGTGCGGGTGAGGTTATCGCGCACCAGCAGGGTGGCGTTGTGCGGCCCGTCATAAGCCGGAGTGTGAGTGACATCCACAAAAGCCTGATTGCTGGTGAGATGGATGGGATAGCTATTGCCATCCTCCAGCAGGAAACAATCCCCGGCATCCGGCCCACTGATACCCACCAGGGTGATATCCAGGGCACCGGTGCCGCTATTGCTAAAGTAGAGGCGTTGAGGAGCGCTCTGTTTCTGCACCAGAGTATTGGCAAAATTGACAGAGCTGGGACTGATGCTGAGCCTTGGTCCACTGAGGATATTGACGTTGTAATCCTCTGTCTCGCCATAGTTGAAAATCCCGGTGGGGGTCAGCACATCGGTGTTATTTGTATGAATTGCCAGCACTCTCATTCTGGTGCTGCGGTTTGGCAGATCCCAGGGCAGAGTGATGGTTCCCCCAAAGCCGGAGCCGTTCCAGGCAAGCTGGGTAAATTCCGCCGGGCTGTTGCCAAAGACGTTGTTGCCGTCCAGATCTATCCAGACTCCCACCGCTTCCGGCCCGTATCCTCCGGCCAGAGAGACCTGGATCGGATAGGCGCTGCCGCCTTCCAGAGTGGTGCTGAGCCCGGGATAGTAGGAATAGCTGTTCCAGACGCTGTTATTATTGATCGAACCGATGCTCACGTTGGCAATTCTGAGGCTGGAGGCATTATGCCGGGTGGTGTGATAGGGTCCAGTGGTAAATTGCCACTGGGGAGACCACTCTGAGGAACCGGCAGAGTTATGAGCCTGAACATTCCAATAGTAAGTGGTGGAAGGCTCCAGGCCGCCACAGGCATAAAGAGGCTCGTTGAGAGTTGCATATCCCGGGAAAGCAGGATCGGTGTGCAAGCGGAAGCTGTAGCTGGTGGCTCCGGGACTAGTCCAGGTGATGTTTTCAAAGGTGCCAAAAGTGGTCGTCAGATTGGCCGGGAAGGGATTGGTGGGAACGGGCGGGGGAGCCACCCAGATGCTGAAGTCGTCCACCACCCAAGCCATTGAGCCGGGCTCTCCGCTCCAAACCGTCCGGAATCTGAGTCTGAAGCTGGTGCAGCCCGCCCAGGGACTGAGGTCAAAGGTCTCTGTCTGCATCACTCCGTCAAAATTTGGGCCACTACTCCAAGTAGCCCAGACAGGATAGGAACCAATGTCAAAACAGGGGCCTTCGGGGTTGTTATAGGCAGGAACGTCATAGATTCCGCTTCCCAGATAGCTGGAGGCTGGCATCACTGCCCAAGTGAGGCCGCCATCGGTGGAGTAATCCACATAGCCGTGAGCGTAGTTTGCGGCCATCAGGCAGGTATGGCGGAAACTGAGCCGTGTGGGCGGAACAGAGCTCAGATCGTGATAGCCAATCTCTATGAGAGAGCTGTTTCCGGCTTCGGGAATGGTGATCAGTGCGTTGAGATTGCCCGTTTCCACAGATTCTGGCATCCAGAAACCATTCTGGAAAAAGAAGATTCCCATTCCCTCATCGAAGTTATTGGATACAGGAGTGGGCAAGATCCGGGGGCCAGTGGTAAAACTATAGAGAGGAGTATATTCCGGCAAACCGTTCCAACTGGCGTACCAGAACTGGTAATAATAGGTGGTACCACCCGCCAGAGCGGCGGGGAAAGGCGCTTGTCCAGCCCGCACTTCCACCAGCTCTGAAATGAAATCGAAATAAGGATCCAGATTGGCGGGGTCCGTCCCAAAAAAGAAGTTCCAGCTTCCCAGGCCGGAGCCATCTCCCCAAGTCCAGCTCAGGCCGGTCGTCTCCACGGAAACGTTTGTGGAGCCATTGGGGATGCTGATATCATAGGGCGGTGAGGGAAGGGGAGACAGGGTGTAGAACTGCCCGGAGCTCGTGAGAGTGTATGTTACTTCTGTGGGAAGACTGTGCTGAATTACCACGTAGTAATGCTCCCCCTGAATCGTCGGAGCAAAGCTGAAACTGATGCTGCCAGTGCTTCCGAAATAGTGGGCTACGGGATTGTTGTTCAAGTCCATGATCCCAACATCCACATAGTGGCCAATAGGGGTGGAGAGAGTGAACTGCACCGTATCTTCATCATGGCCTACAAAATACCAGTAGTCGGTATCCAGCATCGGCGCCAGAGTGCCGCTGTGCGAGCCATTCTCGCACCAGAGGACGTTTGAATCTGAGTAGAGATTATTGGGTTCTTGTTCTACAAAAGCCCAAAGGCCAGCACTAAAAACTAGTAACACACAAATCAACAACACCAAGGGACGCATATCTCCTCCTTCTGAGATAACGGAGTATCCGGCTTTGCGGAGACCCGGAATGATTTTCCCTTCTTGATCTGTAGCAAGGCTTTGTCAATATGAATCTCGACAATTTTGCACGATCCGGGAGCAGAAAACTATCTTAAGCCGGAGGGCTGGAGGGCTAATACTGCCTCCAATGCAGATAAACACATGCTTCTGAGGCTGTTGACAGCTTTCGACAAGGACGTGGGGGCGTGGGGACGTGGTGACGACCTTCTTCTAACTTCCAACTCTCTTTTACAAGACAGTTGCACATGACGTAGAACAAGGCGTGTATAAGGTTTCATCTCCCTGCTCTGCGTATCGTCATTCCTGCGAAGGCAGGAATCCACAAGTTTGTTAACCAGATGTTGAACAACTGGTTGTAA
>JAEZUG010000068.1 GCA_023421135.1 Candidatus Cloacimonadota bacterium
ACCCCGGGCTTACAGATCCAACCCTTTCAGGGTTGTCCTCTTACACAAGCATCATTTGTCATACTCAAAACTTTATCAACAGCCCGAGTCCCATCGGGATGGCAAATCAGATAGCTGCGGTGATTATTCAACGGTCTTATTAATCTGATACAAAGCTGGCTGAGCTTGTGTTCAAAGAAATTGCTTGACCTGATTGGACTGCTGCTTATTATTTACATAGGTGAATTGTGTTCACCAACTCATCAAGAAAAAGGAGTATCTGTAATGAAACTAACCAGAATGTCCCTTGTCCTTGTCTTCCTCGTGGCATTCTCCGGCTCTCTCTTTGCCGGAGGCTTTGCCCTCTCCGGAGTAGGTTCCCGTGCCATAGCCATGGGTGGAGCTTTCCGGGCTCTGGCCGATGATGGCACCTCCATGTATTGGAATCCTGCCGGCCTCGGTTTCACAAATGAAACCAATATCACCCTGGGTGGATCATTCTTCCTGCCTTCCGCAAGCTGGGAAAACGATCGTGCCCTCCCCGGATACACTCAGAACGAGGAGTATGAGTCCCAGAAAAACCTCCGCATGTTCCCCTCCGTCTTTATGACCGAAGAGAACGAAGCCCGTTGGAAATGGGGTTTTTCTGTCTATGTTCCCTATGGATTGGGAAGCACTTGGGATGCTTATGAGCTACCCACTGCCGGAATGCCCGGTCAACCCGCAGGAACCACCCTTGCCTATTCAGATGGTTTTCCCGAAGATGATATGATGAGCTCTATCGCCGTGATCGATGCCCATCCTACTATCGCTTACAAAGTCTTGGACAACCTCTCAATTGGCGCAGGTGCCAGCCTGATGTATGGCATGATCGACCTTCTGAAAGTGGTACCTCACAGCAGTCTCAGCTACTACGCTCCCACCACCTTCGACCTGAGCGGAACCGGTATTGGTATTGGCGCCAATATGGGTCTGCTTTACAAGCCACTGCCGCGTCTGGCTGTTGGCCTGAGCGGAAGAATCCCCTCCAAAATAGCTCTGAAAGGCGATGCCGACGTCAAACTCTGGCTGAACCAGTTTGCCAATTACAGCGTTTGGGGAAATAACCCAGCTTTCCTGACGCCCGCCATTTATGGCTCCACAACAGAACCGGCTGATATCACGGCCGATCTCCCCCTGCCTGCGGAAATTGGTGGAGGTCTGTCCTTTAAAGTGATGCCCAATTGGACTCTGACTGCTGATTACTCCTACACCATGTGGAGCGATCTGGACAAAGTGACAGTCAAAATGAAAGATCCCATCGTGATTCTGCAAGGTCACCCCACAATGCAGGTGACTCTGAACGAACGCGACCTGATCTTCAACTGGGAAGATACCAACAGAATCAGCCTTGGCACTGAGTATCTGCTGCCCTGCAGCGCAATTCGTGCCGGACTCTATTGGGAACAAAGCCCTATCCCGGATGAAACCATGATCCCCACTCTGCCGGATATCAACGACAAGCTCAGTCTTAACCTCGGTTATGGCAGAACTTTCGGCAGATGGAATGTGGACGTGAATGGCCAGTACACTGCTTTCAAGGAGAGAGAAGTGACCACTGCCACAACGGAAAACATGACCGGCACCTATAATGCAAACGTGATCTCTGGAAACGTGGGTATCGGCTACAGATTCTAAGCTAACCTGATATTACCCAAGTGAAGCGTCCGGATATCTGGACGCTTTTCTTTTTTACCACAGAGAAAAAAGGGTAAAGTAGAGAGAAATTAGAATGGAGAATTTTTTACACTCTGCTATGGGGACGCTTTGCGGGTCGGTCAGGGAAATAGAAGTGGAGTTTTCTTAGGTTAAAACAGATAAAATGAGTAAAAGAGAGTTAGTGATGGACGTCTGGCTGATAGATTAAAGCCATGTATCGTAGTGTCACCCCTGGCGGGGTTTACAAAAGCGGGCAGACACACAGGTCTGCCCCTACAGGTAATACACCTGGCCTCCCAGCTCCACACCAGCCGGTATCGTCACCACGTCCCCACGTCACCACTCACTGTTCACTCAGCAAAATATGCCTTGACACGCCACGCACCTCCCAAAAAGTGGACTTTCTAAATCTATAAAAAAAAGGTGGTGATTAGTTTGCCGACAGTCGTAGCTAGAGATAACGAATCTTTTGACTTCCTGCTCAAACGCTTCAAGAAGAAATGCGAAAAAGCCGCTATTCTTTCCGAAATCAAGAAGCACCAGGCCTATGAGAAGCCAAGCGTTAAGAAGAAACGCGAGAATAATGCTGCCAGGCGTAAGATGATCAAAGCGCAACGCCGCATGCAACGTTACATGAGGTAGTTGCTGGCAGTTTATTCAGCCGGAACTGGTCTTACACCAAGACAGATATAAAGCTACAGGGATCATGTCCCTGTATGCTTTTTTATAGCAGAAAATAAACCAAAGAAATCAGGAGCTAAGTATGGGTATCATCGATTGGTCTATCGTAGTGTTACTGGTGATCTTTTTCGCCCATGGTTTGCGCAGAGGATTTGCTACAATCATTACCCAGCTTTTGGGGTATGTCGCTGTATTCCTGCTGGTGGGTCAGTATTTCCCGCTGGTGAGGAACTCCCTGGTCACCAAGTTTTCTTTCAACTCAGCCCTCGCCACTGTATCAGCTCTTCTGCTGATAGCCGGGCTGACCTTTATCGTGGTCAGTATCATGGTCTATGTGCTCAACCGCACTCTGAAGGTCACCAAGCTCAGTTTTCTGAACCGCTTAATAGGCGGGCTGTTCTCGTTGCTCAATGCTCTTTTGGTGATGATGATCCTGATGGTATTGCTGGACTACATCCCCAGCTTGTCAACAACCCTTAAAAATAAGGATACTCACTTGGCCTACGCCACTATAGACGAGCTGAAAACCAAGACTTTCAATGCCCTGAACCTCAAGCAACACATGCAAATGCTGGAAAGTAAAGTCGAGCGTAAGATCGATATCGGAATCAAAACGAATGCCAAAAAGTGAGCGCTTTGCAGACCTGGAGTATGACAAAGCGCTGGAGCAGATAGCTTCCCGAACTCATAGCAGTCTGGGACGCCTGCGGAGCTCCACGCTTCATCCTCTGTCCGATATCAATGCCATCAAAAGGGATCTGCAACTGATCTCTGAGGTGCAAACCGCCCTCAAGGATGGGATTGAGCTCAATCTGGAGCCTTTATCCGATATCGCGCCCCTCTTTGGCGAGCAACAATCCGGGATCTATGCTTTCGAGGAGTTCTTTGAGCTCACGCAGAATCTTGCCCTGGCAAACCGCTATCACAAGAACGTGGAATACCTTCCCGAACACAGCCGGTTGGCAGGACTCTTTGGCAGGCTAAAAGCCTATCCGGAGCTAGAAAAAAGGTTTGAGCAGATTTTTGATCCCGAGGGTGACGTTAAAGACACTGCCTCTTCCGAGCTCCTTCGCATTCGCCGCTCTCTCAGTGGCCTCAGAGGCAGGATTCAGAAGACTTTGCAAGGCATGCTGCAGGATCCGCATCTGGCGAACTATCTACAGGATAAGTTTGTCACCCAGCGGGACGATCGTTATGTGCTGCCCTTCAAGGAGAGTAGCAGTTCCTTTGTGAAAGGGATAGTGCAGAGCCAATCCGGATCCGGCTCCACGCTCTACATCGAGCCGGAAGCCATCGTACCGCTCAATAACGACCTACAGATTCTTAAACAGGAAGAGAAAAAAGAGATCTTCCGCATCTTCAGCAGCTTCACAGAAGATTTCCGCTCCATCAAGAGCGATCTACTGTTCAATCAGGAAACCCTTTCCGAGCTGGATTTCCGCTATGCCTGCGGCAGATTCTGCAATAGCGTTAATGCCAATGTCCCAGCTATCTGTCCAGAACCAATCCTGGAACTCCGGGATGCCCGCCATCCGCTACTGATCTTAAGGCTGGGTAGCCGGGAAAAGGTGATTCCCTTTGCTCTGGAGCTGGGGCTGGACTACAACCTGCTGGTGCTGAGCGGACCCAATACCGGCGGTAAAACCGTGCTGATGAAAGCATCAGGGCTGATCACTCTGCTGGCGCTTTCCGGCTTGCCAGTGCCAGTGGCTGAAGACAGCAAGATCGGGCTCTTCTCCGAGGTCTTTGCCGATATCGGAGATGATCAATCCATCGAATCCGCCCTCTCCACTTTCTCTTCGCATCTGGATAAGATCGAGAGAATGCTCTCTGGTGGAACCACTAACAGCCTGATTTTAATCGATGAGATCGGTGCGGCCACAGATCCTCAGCAGGGAGCAGCCCTGGCCCAAGCCGTGCTGGAAGAATTCAGCCGCCAAGGCTGCAAAGGCATCGTTACTACCCATTACACTGCCCTCAAGGTCTATGCCGAACAGGCAGAGAACTGCGTTAATGCCTCCATGCAGTTTGATCTCACCAAGCTCAGCCCCACCTATAGATTTGAGATCGGCTTCCCCGGAGACAGTTTTGCCATCGAAGTGGCAGCTTCCCGCGGGCTAGCTCCGGCTCTGATAGAACGCGCCAAAGAGCTGAGTGGCAGTCAAAACCTGCAATTTACCGAGCTCCTCAAGAAGCTGGAAGCCGAAAAGAAAGCTCTGGGACGGGAACACTATGAGTATCAGCTCAAGAACCGCAATCTGGAAGCCAGACTCGGCGAGCTGGAGAGCAAAGAAGCCAGGCTGGAAGACGAGCTCAAGCAGCGCCGGCAAAAGCATCTTAAAGAGCTGCAATCCGAGCTGATCTCCCAACAGAAGATTTATCAGAGAGAACTGGATGAGCTGAAAGCCTTGGACAGAACCCAGCGTAAGACTCATTCGGAACGTAAATTGCATACTCTACAAACACAGGTTCAGGAGATCAATGAGGAACTCACTCAGACCGCCACAGGTAGCCGTGCCAAGCTCAAAGAAGCGCGTCCCGGAGACCGGGTCTGGTTGCCCAGCTTTGAAGCCGAAGCCACAATTCTGGAAATCCGCGGCGATCAAGCCCGGGTGGATATGAACGGTATCAGCTTCAAGACTCCCCTCTCCAGCCTGTATCAGGGTGGCTCCTCTCCCAAGGTGGAGAAGCCCCAGGTGCACTCCACAGCCTATGCTCCGGCTACTGCCAGATATGAGCTGAAGCTTTTGGGGCTCACCTTTGATGAAGCGGAACCCCTGATCGATGAATTTCTGGATGCGGGAACCTTGGCCGGCTTGCACAAACTCAGGATTGTGCACGGCAAAGGCACCGGCGCCCTCCGCAACAAGGTGCGCAGCTATCTGATGAGTAAGAAACAAGTGATAGATATCGAGACTCCGTCCCCCTCAGAAGGCGGCAGCGGAGTGACGGTGGTAAAAATATAGATGGACCAAAGCTTAATAGACCAGATCAGAAATGCCAATGACATTGTGGACGTGATCGGTTCGTACATTCCGCTCAAACAGGCAGGAACGAACTATCGGGGGCTCTGTCCTTTTCATAAGGATAGCAATCCCTCGCTAAACGTGAGCCGTCCCAAGCAGATCTTCAAGTGCTTTGCCTGTGGCAAGGCCGGGAACGTCTTTGGCTTTGTGCAGGAATATGAAAAGCTTAGCTTCATCGAAGCAGCCAAGAAGCTGGCACAGCGTGCCGGGATCACCATTCCGGATACCTATCGCACCAAAGTGGTTTCGACCAAACGCGAGCAGCTTCTCTCCGTCTATAAATCCGCCAAGGATTTCTTTGCCTCCAGCCTCTTCAATCACGGCGATCATGTGCTGAAATATCTCAAAGACCGTTCTCTCAGCCAGGATACTGCCAAAGCGCTGGATCTGGGCTATGGCCTTAATAGCGAAAAAGCACTGCTGAATCACCTCCTGAAAGAGGGCTATGGCGTGTCTCTGCTCAAAGAAAGCGGACTCTTTGCGGTTCATAGCGGAAATCTGGTGGATATGTTTCGCGAACGCCTCATCTTCCCCATCCACAACAGCCATGGTGAGGTTGTGGCCTTTGGAGGCAGAGTGTTGGAAGGCGACACCAGCCCCAATAAATACATGAATTCTCCTGGCACTGAGCTCTATACCAAGGGCAAGGAACTCTATGGCCTCTTCAAAACCCGCTATGAGATTGGCAAGTTCAAGTATGCCCTGGTCTGTGAAGGCTATTTTGATTTTCTCCGGCTCTATGAATCCGGTTTCACCAATTCTGTGGCCTCGCTGGGCACAGCTCTGACCGAAGATCAGGCCTATCTCCTGCAGCGCTATTCCAAGAAGATCAGAATGCTCTACGATGGAGATTCTGCCGGGATCAAAGGCGCCTACCGGGCGGGATTGATCTTCCTCTCGCGCGGCATGGAAGTGGAAATCGTGGAGCTCCCCGGTGGTCTCGATCCAGATACCTTTATCCTGCAGAAAGGCAAAGCAGCGCTGGAGCAAGAGATTGCAAGCGCCAAGCCCTTCATGCAGTATGTGGCAGAAACCGACCGGCTGGAGCTGGGCACTCAGGAACGGATTGAGCAGATCATGGATTCTGTGCGCAAGCTTCAGGATCCCATCCACCGCGAATTGCTGGTGCGGGAATGCTCCGAGACTTTTGGGATCTCAACCGGCGCCCTGACCAAGAAACTGGCTCAAACCGCTCCCCAGCCCACCGAAGCAGTCCAGCCTGCTTTCCGGCTGGCAGAATTTGTGGAGGAGCGACAGCTTCTGGCTTTGGCGCTAAAAGACCGTGAATCCTATCTTTTGCTTGCCAAAGAGCTGAACGAGACTTATTTTAGTAATAGGTTGTACAAAGCTATTTTCCGTTTCTTGATGGATAAAATGGCTGTGGAGGGGGGTGATAATCCTTCCTCTCTTCTGGATAATATTGAAAATAATGAGATAAAAGAAGGCCTGACAGAACTTCTGTTTGAGGACTTGCAAGATTTGCGCTTTGATGATACCTTGAAGCAGGTAAAGATCCGGGCGATCCAGCGGAAACTGGATGATTTGGACCGGATGATAGAACGAGAGCCGCAAAACCTGGAACTCCTCAAACAGAAACAAGAGCTTTCCATCACTTACCGGCGTATGACCAAGCGTGTGGTAAACAAAGTCCTCTTTCATAGTGGACAGAATTGAAGGAGCAGGGATGATAACATACAACGAATGTTTGAAAAAGCTGGTGGATCTTGGAAAAGAATCCGGCTACATCACATTCAAGCAGATCAACGATATCTTACCCAATAATCCCTATTTTTTGGATAAAGTCGATGACATCATCTTCGATCTCAGCGAAGAAGGGATCGAGATCATCGATGAGACCGAAAAGAAAGTAACCAAAGGCGGAGCTGCCATCCGGAAGCCTGCCGCCGCCAAGAAATTTAAGACCAAGCGTTTCTATGACGACCCGGTGCGGATGTATTTGCGTGAAATGGGCAGGGTTCCCCTTCTGGATCGGGAAGGTGAGGTGAGGGTCGCCAAAAAGATCGAGACCTATCAGAAGATGATCAATCAAAACGTCTTCAAATCAGGCAGCACTCTGCGGGAAATGTATAACTTCCTGCATCGTTACCGCGAACGCCGGGTGCGCCTCGATCAGATCTTCAAAGTGGATATCGGCACCTGGATCGAGAAGAATCAAGATCTCAAGATCATCGATGTCTTCAAGGATATTCTCAAAGATAACGACGTGCTCTTTGATAAGATCGGTGCCATTCTGGACAATTGTGATTTTGACGACACCGGCACTGCCAACCGCCAGGAAGAGATCGACGAGCTGCGCAACAAGGTGATCGATACCTTCATGAAGCTTAATTATAACGATAAGCTCATCAAGCGCATGGTGTACCGCGTCCGCAACCTGGTGGAACGCATCGAAGAAAGCTATAACAGCATCACCGATCTCACCCGGATCAAACGCTATACTATAGACGAGATTTGCACTTTTGGACGCCGCGCCCGCAAGAGCGACGAGGATTTTGAGGAAGTGCGAGCCGAGACCGGGATTGACCCCAATATCTTTATCGAGACTTTGCGAAAGATTAAAAACGCCCGCCGCAAGATTCGCCGCGTGGAGCTGGAAACCAAGATGACCGGCAGCGAGCTGGTCTTCCTCCTGCGTGAGATCGATCGTGCCGAGCGTCATAAAGAAAAGGCACAGAACGAGATGATCGAGGCCAACGTCCGTCTGGTGATCTCCATTGCCAAGCGTTACAACAACCGCGGCCTGGAATTCCTCGATCTGATTCAGGAAGGTAACACCGGTCTGATGCGTGCCGTGGAAAAATATGACTATCGTAAAGGCTACAAATTTAGCACCTATGCCACTTGGTGGATCCGCCAGGCCATCACCCGCGCCATAGCGGATCAGGCTCGTACCATCCGCATTCCGGTGCACATGATAGAATCCATCAACAAGATCAACCGTACCTCCCGGCGCCTGATGCAGAAGCTGGGCAGAGACCCCTATCCGGAAGAGATTGCCGAGGTGCTGGATATGCCCGTGGAAAAGGTGAAAAACGTGCTTTCCATCTCCAAGGAACCCGTCTCGCTGGATAAACCCATCGGTCACGACAGCGAAGACAGCATCCTGGGCGATTTCATCGAAGACCGCACCATCATTTCTCCGGAACGCATGGCAGAACGCAGCCTGCTCAAGAAACAGGTGGATGAAGTGCTCAAAACCCTCACCACCCGGGAAGAACGCGTGATCCGTCTCCGCTTTGGCATCGACGATGGCTATCACCGCACCCTCGAGGAGGTGGGCAATATCTTCCAGGTGACCCGTGAACGTATCCGCCAGATTGAGGATAAGGCCCTGCGTAAGCTCCGCCATCCCAGCCGGGCAGCGATCCTGCAGCAGTTCCTGGATAATTTCCACGTCAAATAGCTGATTTCAACAGTATAACGGGCTGGAGCGAAGGTTCCGGCCCGCTTTTTTTTATGTCGAGAGTGATCTTCCCCACTCTACAAAGCCCTGAAGGGGCGTCATCTACAGTTGAAGTTCAAGCTGGCTTCGGATCTCTACCACCACTTCACCACTCCAACACTTCACCACTCCAACACTCCACCACCTCACCACTTCACCACTTCATCAAACAAAGAAGTAATTATTGGTTGGGTATATACACAACTCTTCATTTGGAGCTAATTTGTTATTGACAGGAATGGCGACCTATATTCCTATGATTTGGTGATTTGATTCACTACAAAACATATTGTTTGGTGAATTGATTCACCAATCTATAGTTTAAGGTGTTTACTTATTATGAAAGTGATAGTTAGAACCTTGTTAAAGCAACTGGAAGCAGACCTTTTTACTGGTAAAGCCCTCATAATCATGGGACCCAGGCAATCAGGCAAAACTACTTTAGTGCGCGAGCTTATGGCAAAGCATCAGGACAAACGCTGTCTTTATCTGGATGCGGATGATATTCTGATTCGTAAGCAACTCACCAATCCCAGCACTGCACAGCTTAGGAACATCATATCTGACCATGACATTGTTGTGATCGACGAGGCTCAGAGGGTTGAGAATATCGGTCTGACCCTGAAGATCATCGTTGATCAGATCAAAAGCACACAAGTGATCGCCACGGGCTCATCCTCATTTGATCTCGCCAACTTGATTAATGAACCCCTCACCGGTCGCAAGTATGAATACACCCTCTTTCCTCTAACTCATGCCGAGATGGTGCAACACACTAGCTATATCGAAGAACGACAGATGCTTGAACAGCGCGTAATTTATGGCTTCTATCCAGAGGTAGTATGTCAAGCTGCTAATCCTGAGCGAGCCCTGAGAGAGATCGCCAATAGCTACCTTTTCAAGGATATCTTCACTTTGGAGAAGATCAACAGACCAACGATACTGGAAAACCTGGTGAAAGCTCTGGCGCTTCAGGTGAGCCGGGAAGTTAGTTATAATGAGCTGGCTCAATTAGTAGGAGTCGATAAAAACACAGTAGCTAAGTACCTGGATCTCCTTGAAAAAGCCTGGATTGTCTTCAAACTACCAGCTCTACACCGAAACGTAAGAAACGAGATAAAAAGAGGTAAGAAATACTACTTTTGGGATAACGGCATCCTGAATACGATTTTGGGGAACTTCAATATCCTGAATATGCGCACAGATACCGGAGCCTTATGGGAAAACTTCATAGTAAGCGAGAGACTCAAGGCCATCCGTAATGCACAGATCTACAGATCATACTATTTCTGGCGTACAACCATGCAACAAGAGATAGACCTGATTGAGGAAAGCGGAGCTAAGTTCTCTGCTTATGAAATCAAGTTCAACCCTCGCAAAAAACCTCAAATCTCCAAGACCTTCAGCTCCGCCTATCCTGTGCAGAGCTATAATTTAGTGAGTCCAGAGAATTACCATGAGTTTCTTATCAATCCAGACTTGGACAGTGATCCGGAAACTCAATAGATGTTGAATACACATAAGCACCTGGAGCAAAAGGTTCCGGCCCGCTTTTTTTATGTCGAGAGCGATCTTCCCCACTCTACAACGCCCTGAAGGGGCGCTTATCTGATAGCGATGGGCGGCAGCCCGTCGAACTGGGACCACACCCGGAACAAAGCCCTGAAGGGGCGTCATCTATAGTTGAAGTTCAAGCTGGCTCCGGATTTCAACTCACCAAGCTACTACCTCACCCACCCACCACCCCAATTGTACATCGTAAATCGTACATTGTACATCGCGACATCGTCCCCTTGCTGGAAAGATTCTGCAGATCATAGTCAATGAGACCATTGCACATGCGGCAAAACATGGCGAGTAAGAGTACTTACCTCTCTGCTCTGCGTATCGTCATTCCTGCGTCCGGGGTCCTCGCCAAACCGCTTGCGGTTTGGTGGGGTGGGAAGGCAGGAATGACATAATGTGAACATTAGGTGGTTATGAGTGTACTCTGACCGATTGTCGCGGAATTTCTGGAAACGGGTTATTATTCAATAGTCTCGTCAATGTGAAAATCGTGACCGGCAGAGACTAATCAGGAAGAGCTGCTGACTGCAATGGCGGACTACAGGTTCAAATCAATCTATACCAAGCATTTCAAGGCCTGAAGGCAGTCAATCAGAGCGCAACCATAGTTCAAGGTGACAACGAATGTGTAAACATATCCATACTGCCCTTAGTTTGTCTTCAGTGTTGCCAAGAATCCTAGCGGAGAGCCCCTACACTTCCATCACGTATCATGGCTTTAACTCCAGACTGATCAGTCCGTTCTGGGCTAGAGAGTTCAGATCATACTGGCATCGAGGCTGCCCATAGATGTTTCGGGCAATTGGAACCGTCATGTCCCTGGGAATTATGGCATATATACTGCTGGCAGTTCTTTCTTCCCGGTATGTGTTGATCAGGGTGTCGCTTATCTCTAAAGCTGTGGCGCAGACGTAATCCTCGCTGGAGAGGCAGGAGAAATCCGGGTTCATCAGGACTGCTTCCAGGAGGATATTTGCCTCACCCGGGATCAATCCACAGAGTTCCCGGATCTTTTCTTCCGGCACCCTCAGCGTACTCAGGACAGCGGAATAGATGCTGCGCGGCGTCCAGGGGTCGTATTCCGTGAAGCGCATGATCTGGTGATCGGGAAGCTTGGCGCTCAGGCGTTCCAGAAGCCCGTCAGGCTCCATGCCGCAAAGTGATATCCCTATCCGGTTGAACCTGGGATGATAGCCAATCCGGAGCTTAGTGGAATACTTTCGGAGGATTCTTACCACCTCATCCGGCTCCAGATCGCATTCAGAAACAGGGATATAGCCCTCTGTCGCCTCGATCTTGGCGGCAATAATCCTAGTATTATTGAAAAGCTGAGGCGGGAAACTGGCCAGTGCTTTCATCTCTTTGGGGGACTTGAAGTAGTATTCATTGCAGGCAAAGCGTTTGGCTTCCCTGTGAGCGAAATCCAGGCCCTTTCTGAGGCAGTTCAGGGTATCGATGGCCACGGAGTCCTTGCGATCCAGATAGTGGCAGTCGTTGGTGAGAACGACGGGTATCTTGGTTTGATAAGCCAGATTCAACAGTTTATTCATCGCAACAGCTTCCGAGGGCAACCCGTGATCCTGGATTTCATAATAGTAATCCTCGCCAAAGACTTCATGATACCAATCCGAGACCTGCAGTGCCTGCTCCTCTTTGCCTTCCAACAGCAGGGTGCAGAGCTCTCCTACCACACTGAAGGACAGGCAGATCAGATCTCCGGAATGCTCCCGCAACTGGCTCTTGGTGATGACCGGCGCACAGGGATCGGCCTCAAAAGCCAGACTAACCAGACGGCAGAGCTTTGCGTAGCCAGAGCCGTTCTTGGCCAGCAAGATCACAGAGAAGACTCTTCCATCTCCGGGATTGTTCAAAACAGCTATCTCCAGACCGATGATCGGCTTGATCCCGGATTTGACGCACTGCTGCCACAAGCGGGAAGCTCCCGCCACACTATTGCGATCTGTGATTGCCACAGCCGGCATCTTATACTGCACCGCTCTCTGCACCAGATCTTCTATGATGCAGGCTCCATCCAGCCAGCTATACTCGCTGTGAGTGTGTAAGTGAACAAAAGACATACTTTCTCCTACAAGCACAATATTGGTCGTAGTACTCTATTCTCAAAGAATCCATTTGTTTAATGATTGATGGTGTCAAGATGTTTTCCTTGTTAGCAAGGAATCATGCGCCATAAAGCCAATAGTCCCTCTATCCTCGGCCGGGTTACCAAGTACTCTCATTGAGTGCATTGAGTAAGTAGATAAGTTTCCACATTCCAAGATCATGGGAGGGATTTTGAAGCATTTATAGCTTGACAAGCGAAGTCAGAAATCGTCCTACTGTGTCATGTGTGTCCAGCCAAATAAAGTGGCTCTTCAATTGAGTATCAAACCTTTAAACATGAGGAGATCTTATGAAGCCGTATTTATTAGCCTTCGTTTTACTTCTAATCTGCATCTTTGCTTACGCGGAGACAGTGCGCTTGGCCGATGGCGCCAATCGAGCGGAAATCCTTTCATCCTCTGCCACCGAAATCCAAATCAGTTATACGATCACCAATTTTGAGAAAATCCCCTTTGAGATTGGAGGCAAGGAGTGGTTTACACTCAGGCTGCCCCACGAGGGTTTACTTCTCAGCGCGGGGAATCCCGAGCTTCCGGTGCTGAACCGCAGTGTCATCATCGACGATCAAGCGCTGATGAAGCTTGAAGTCTATGATCTGCAATACGAGGATATCAGCTTACCGATAGCTCCTTCGAAGGGAAATCTGATGCGTAATGTGGAGCCGGCGGATATCCCCTTCCAATTTGGTGAGATCTACCAAAGAGACGAGTTTTATCCCTCCCAGGTGGCTGAGCTTTCTGAACCTTACATCCTCCGGGATTACAGAGGGATAACCGTGAAGACCAATCCCCTGGCCTACAATCCCAAAACACTGACCCTGAGGATCTACAAATCATATAAGGTGAGGCTTTACGCCGAAGGTACAGACACCATTAACACAATTTCAACCCCCCGGACAGAATTGGCCAGAGCTTTCGTGCCAATCTATGAAAACCATTTCCTGAATTGGGCAGACAATCGCTACACTCCTATCAGTGACAGTTTTGGAAAGATCGTCGTTTATAGCACCTTGGAATATCTGGACGCGATCCAGCCTTATGTGGATTGGAAACGCACCAAAGGCGTGGAGGTAGAGATTGTAACCTTCAGTTCCAGCAGTACTGCCGCGCAGATCAAGGCGCATATCACAAACCTCCTGAACGGAGATTCGAACATCTCATTTATGCAAATAGTGGGGGATGCCGCTGATTTGGCAACATCCACTTACAACGGGGGTGGATCTGATCCCTACTATTCTCTCCTGCAGGGAAGCGATAATTATCCGGATATATTTGTGGGACGGTTTTCCGCGGAGAGCGTCACGGAAGTAACAAACCAGGTCAATAAAACCATTGCCTACGAAAGAGACCTGAACACCACCGATACCTGGCTGACCAGAGCCACAGGAATTGCTTCCAACCAAGGTCCCGGTGATGACAATCAATATGACTATGAGCATCTGAACGCGATTCGCAGTGATTTGATTGGCTACGGATATACGACAGTTGATCAGATTTATGATCCGGACGCAACGGCAGCCAGCGTGACGACTGCCTTGAACAACAGCCGGGGTTTGGTAAACTATACCGGACACGGCTGGCAGCAAGGCTGGAGCACCACCGGTTTTAACAACGACCATGTCCAGGCATTGACCAATACAGGAGATTTGCCCTATATCATGAGCGTAGCCTGTTTGAATGGAGATTTCGTGGATTACTGGTGTTTTGCGGAAGCTTGGCTGCGGAAAAGCAACGCAGGAGCAATCGGAATGTATGCCAGCTCCACAAACCAATCCTGGAGCCCGCCGATGAGTGCTCAAGACGAGACTTCCGTGATCCTGCGTGCGGGTAGCAAACTCACTCTGGGTGGATTGTTTTTCAATAGCTCTCTGAAGATGATCGATGATTATGGCACGGGTGGTGTGGATATGTTTCGCACCTGGAACATCTTTGGAGATGCCAGCCTGCTCTACCGCACCAGAACTCCCAGCAATTTTACCGTCAGCTATCCAGAAGTGATCAACTTTGGAACCAGCTCTGTTGCCGTCTCGACGGGAGTCTCGGGAGCCCTGGTGTCTGTCAGCAAAGATAATGTGCTGATAGACAGTGCCTATACCAATGTGTCCGGCAATGCCACCCTTTACTTCTATTCAGGTTTGAATGAGTTCAGCACCTACACGGTAACGATCACTGCTCATGACAAAAGAACCTGGACCGGCAGCCTCTTTCGAGGTTGTGTTTGGGATGGCAGCTCCAGCACGAATTGGGAGACCAACAGCAACTGGAATACCAGCAGTGTACCTGGGATTGGGGATGATGTCCTGATTCCCAATGGAGCTCCCCGCTACCCACAGACCTTATTCGCGGTCGCTAACTGCCGGAGTCTGGTAATAGAATCCTCTGCTTATCTAACTGTTAGCGCGTATAGTCTCAATGTGGCAGAAGACATGACTATCTTTGGCCAATTGAGGATGAATAACTCCGCCGGAGATCTTAATGTGACCGGAGACCTGAATTGGGAATCCGGCTCAACAGCCAGTATCACCGATAGCAGCGCGGAAATCTACTGTGAGAGTTACATGAATTTCAAACCGGGATCAAACGTGCAATTTGCCATGGGCTATATCGAATTCCACGGATCGGGTCCCTCATTCATCAATAACCAAAGCGCGGCAACCCAGCTTAATCACCTGAGGTCACGCAAGGACACTGCATACACTTTGTCCTTCTCGGCAAATTCCACGCAGCCACTCACGATCAACGGTAGTATCTGGAACTATGTGAACCGAAACCTTCGCAGCGGTTACTCCGGCACCGTGATACTAAAAGGTAATCTATATGATTACAACACCTCTGCGGGAAATGGAGTCCTCCTCGGCTTGGGAACGCTCAAGCTGGATGGCAGCAGCCAGACAATTGCCCTACAGGGACCGGACTGCTATCTGAAAAACCTGACCGTGAGTTCCACCGGCACTATCACCGTCTCCAATCAACTGGTGGTGCAAGGCAATCTGCTGATCGAGAGCGGAATTCTGGCTCCCGGAAGTCAGACCATACAAGTGGGAGGCAATTGGATAAACAATGTAGGCGTTGCGGCCTTCACAGAAGCAACGAGCACTGTGGTGCTAAATGGAGCCGGGACTCAGACCATGACTACTGAAGACTTTAATATACTCACACTGCATAAAGCCACAGGACAGATGTCTATTCCCAGCGGCGTGAATGTCACCTGTAATGCCTACGATTGGATTCAGGGAGCCTATTCGGTTTCGGGAGGCACCTTCACGGTTGATGATCTGCTGGATCCGGGTATCATGGGCGCTATCACGCTCAGCTCTGGAACCATCAACTACACACAGGATTCTGGAAGTTATATTGACCTGCGCGCAAATCTGAGCATTGGCTCAGGAACTTTCAACGTCTTTGGCGGAAACAGTGCAATGTATTTCTCCTGGATCAATGAAGCGACTCTCACAATGAATAGCGGAGGGGGAATCCTGGATGTCAAAGATCAGGGAATTTTCATCCCGGGGAGCATCCTTTTCAACGATAATATCAGCGCAGGCACAATCAGAACTTCAAAAGGCTTCTATTGTGAACGCACGGATTTCAATCCCACCGGAGGCATACTCAATTTGTATGGCCCCACAGACGCAGACCTCTATCTGGCTGCGGGCAGCAATCTTTTCAAGCTCAGAATAGACAAAACCAGTGCCAGGGAAGACGGCAGAGCCGAAGCAGATTATACTCAAGACAGAGCTGGAAACCGGATTCCTCTCACCCGCAGCAACACTGTGACGGCCAGCAGTGATCTGAATATAAATGATTACTTTGCCTTGGCAGCAGGCACCTTTGTAGCCCCTGCGCAAATCACCATCGCCGGGGATTGGTACAATTATGCCGGTATCGGCAGCTTCGTCGAGGGCACCGGAACAGTCACTTTCGATGGAGGAGGACATCAGTACTGCCAAACTGACGAAGACTTCTATAACCTGATCATCAATAAAACCGGTGGCGCGCTCAGGCTGGATGAAACCTCCACCACGGTCAACTGCGCGAACTACACCTGGGTCGCGGGTGCGGTGGACGTGCTTTTGGGAACCTTCTCCGTGGGCGATCTGACCCAGGACGGAATCTACGGAAACTGGTATGTGAACCCCAACGGAGTGATCAATATACACCAGGATGCCGCCCAGTATCCTGATCTGAACGGATATCTGTATAATTATGGGGGCACCATCAATATCTACGGAGGCAGCTCCGACGTCTATGCTGCTTACTCGGCTAATGCGGGTATCACCATGACTGGGGGAGTGATCGATCTGAAGAATAAAGGGATCTTTATTCAGACTACAGCCTATACTTGGACTCCCAACATTACGGGAGGTACCTTACGATCTATAGGATCACTGACCATTACCAGAACGGGAAATCAGTTCAGTGGTGGCACGGTGGAGCTGTATGGCTCCGGGACGGCCTATTTGACATCAATTGACGGGAACAGCCTTTACAACCTCAATATAAACAAAACCCCCGCCACACGCGATGATGAGAATCTCCCCGCTTCTGCTGATCCCCGAGCGGTTGCCAGGCCAGATGATCACAGGCTGGAAGGGGTGTATTTGAGCTCAAATCTCACGGTGACCTACAGCCTGACGATAAATGCGGGAACTCTCTTTGTGCGCGCCAACACACTTACCGTTTACAACGACATAATTGTGAATGCTGGTCTGAATATGACCCAAGATGGCAGCATCGATTGCGGAGATGACTTCATCTGGAACAATGGTTCCGTGGGCACTATCACAGCCGGGACAGTTATAGGAGGGTTCGACTGGTACTTCAACCCTGGCTGCAGCGTCAATATGACCGGCAGCAGCACCACTCTGAACGCGGATTATGATGCCACTATCAGGTGCAGCAGTCCAAGCGCTGGATTCGGCAACCTCACCCTCGATGGCAATGGAGGAGGAGAAGGCTCGGATTATCAGATCGATCCTCTCAGTGAAGACCAGCTCCGGATCGCCGGAAACCTGAGCATCCTGGCTGAAAATGCTTTGGTGACAGGAGAGCTGGCAGCCACTGTGGGCGGAAACCTTAGTCTTAATCAGTATGGTGAAATTCAAATTGGTGACGGCAGCACTTTCCACATCAACGGTAATCTTGTTCACAACGGCATCATAGATATTGGCCCCGGTACTTTCTACGTACATGGAGTTTACACCAGTTCAGATACCGCCTCGCTCACCATCAACAGTGGCAGCTTTATCAATGACGTTGCCTGGAGAAACGATGAGGAGGGAGGCCGGAGCGCGATTCCGCTCAGGGGAGCAATCTCATTGCTATCCGGGCTTCTGGAGATCACGCATAATTCCATTAACGTGTTTACCCATGCCAGCAGGATCTGGCAAAGTGGGATAGTGCGTTCCGGGGGAGGATTCTCTGCCACTGCGGCGGGAGCTTTCCAGCAAACAGGCGGGACGCTCGAACTGGTGGGGAATCTGAATCCCAGCCTGAACGTCACAGGTGGTAACTATGTGAATAACCTCAAGATTCAATTAGGTGCCAGTTATGCAGCCTATCTGGCAAACAACCTGATAATCAAGGGCAATTTCATCCTGCAATCAGGATCTTGCGTCACAAACAATTATCATATCGAAACAGGCGGCACCTGGACCAACAATTCCGGATCCACCAATTTCTATGAAGGGACAAGCACAATCACCTTCAATGGTTCTTCCGCCAGCACAGGATTCAGCACCTCTGAGACTGTATATAACCTCGTGATCAACAATAGCTCCACCAATTGGGACAATTTTGAGCTCTCCGCTGGCTGCCAGCTCTCTATCACCAACGACCTCACTGTCACGGATGGAACCCTGAATATGAAGAACAGTACCCAATTGAACGTCGGCCGGGATATCCTGATTGCCAGCGGTGCCGGGATCAATTGTTACAATGGCTCAAATATCCAGCTCAGTCTGGGACGGCACTGGACCGATAACAACACCACCTACAGCAGTACTCTGGGCTTCTATCCAGGAACCTCAGTCTTCAATATCATTGGGACAGTAGATTCCAATATCATCACAAACGCCACCAGATTTGAAGCCTATGCCCTCAATCTCCATAAAGACAATCTGACCAGGGTAAACTTCTATGATCCTGCCAGGATCTGGGATGATTGTGTGATAGACAACACCTACTGGCATACCATGGTTCCCGGATTGATTCATGAATTCAGAGCTAATCTCAGCATGATAAATGCCGGAGGCTGGGCAGCGGGTAACGATGACTACGTGGCGTTCAGGGGTTCGGACGATCAAAACCTGAATGTCAGCAGCGGCTCATCCATCCGGGGATTGATTCTGGAAAAATCCAGCGCTGGAAACACCCTTACCCTGCTCTCTCCGATCTACGGATTGAATGGCGGGGATATATCCATCACCACCGGTTGCCTGAATCTGAATGGAAAGCTCTATCGCAGCACCGGAAACGTGACTATAGGTAGCGGTGGAAGACTGAAAGTGAATGCCGGCGCGGAGTTTGAGCTGGCAGCCGGAAAAGTACTCAGCGTGAATAGCGGTGGAATCCTGGAGCTGATTGGTGTCTCGGGCAATCCTGCCACGCTAAGCCGTCAATCTGGCAACTATATCTGCAATATCGAAAGCGGCGGCTTGCTCCGGGCTTCCTATGCTGTCTTCGAATATATGGGAGTGGATGGTATACACGTCAAAAACGGAGCTTCAATAGATAATAACTATCCTCTCGATCATTGCACCTTCCGCAATGGAGTTAGCGGCGGGAGATTGCTGACCATCAATAACAACCAGAGCTTGAACATTGTGGGAGCCAACTTCCCCTCCTCCGATTTTGGACTCTCGTACAACGTCGCCAAAACGGTGGATCAGGGCACGGTCAATTTCAGCGGTCAAACCGGCACTTTCGCGGGAGCCAGCCACGAACTGGATACTTATGGCAGGATCAACTGGGGTAATCTGCCTCAGGTGCCCACCCCCACAATCACCTACATCCCTGCGTCCAACAGTATCCAGCTCTCCTGGAGCTATCCGATCCCCGTTACCAGATTCAGAATCTACCGCTCCGACACTCCTTACGGCACTTTTAGCGAAGTAGGAACTTCCACCGTAACCACCTGGTCTCAAGTTGTCCCGGGACCCAAATTCTTCTATAAGGTGGCAGCGGAAGAGTAAGGGATCCAGTATTCGAACCCAAGCCCTCGCTTAGGCAGCTATCAATCTTCCGGCTGCCTAAGCGGTGGGGGTCTGCTAAGACAATCAAGCAGGATTGGCGGCAACCTCTTCCCAGATATACTGATAGCTCACTCGTTAAGCGGATAAGCCATAACTTAATACAGGATAAGCCTTTCCTTAGCCTTCGTTAAGGATTGGTTAAAGATAGGTTAAAGAAACGTTAAAGAATCTTGTGAGAGAGCAGGGGGAAAGGGAGAGGTAGCGATACAAAGGTGTTTCTGAGGCAAACTGCTCCCTAATTCTCCACCCAAAAGAAACGCAACTCATACCCATGTGACACTCATGATTTTACATGGGTGTCACATGGGTGTCTCATGGGTGTCTCATGGGTGTCGTCTCAGGGAGGAGGTAAAAAATAACTTAGGAAAAGTGAGAACCATCTGAAAAATAGTAATTGACAATAATGATGGCAGTAAGAAACTGATATTCGTCTTAGTGAAAGGGGAAATTTACTTATGGTAAAAAAGGCTAATGCAAAGAATACCGGAGCAAATCTGGGATTTGAAGACACCCTGTGGCAAGCTGCCAATAAGCTGCTGCCCTTTATGGATGCAGCAGAATACAAGCACGTAGTCTTGGGGCTGATCTTCCTCAAATACATCTCGGATTCATTTGCAGAATTGTACGATCAACTCCGCTCCGATCCCATGGCAGATCCGGAAGATAAAGATGAATACACCGCCTGCAATATCTTTTGGGTTCCCGCCACAGCGCGTTGGGACTATCTGCAAAGCAAGGCTCACGATCCCACTATCGGCACTTTGGTCGATACTGCCATGGATGCCATCGAGCGTGATAACCGCAGCCTCAAGAATATCCTGCCCAAGAACTATGCC
>JAEZUG010000073.1 GCA_023421135.1 Candidatus Cloacimonadota bacterium
GCCCTGTCTCTCCCTCTTTGCACCTTGGCGTCCAGCAGCATGCGGGTGAGAAGTTTGTACTTACCCTTGTCCAAGGTTTCGAGAGAGGATTGTATCTCCGCTAAAGTAGTCTCAGAGAGAAAGCCCAGATAGCCCAGATTGATCCCCAGCAGGGGTGCTCCGGTGGCCAGAGCCAGTTTCTTGGCCCTCAGAATAGTACCATCTCCACCAAAGACGAGTATGGCATCTATCTTTGGAAGCTCTGCGGCATTCCAATCGTAACACTTCACAAAGTTCGGTAGCAGGTTTTCCTGCTCGCATTCACCGATAAAGGCATAGCCATAGCTCCTGCGGAGATGATCCAGCAGCTCAAAGACACTCTGAGATTCCCGCAGCTTGTGATGAATAAAGAGTCCAAAGCTTTTCATATTTATAGTGACTCGTAGATCCTTACATAGGAATCGTAACGCTCTATCGGAATCTTATCTTCTTCCAATGCATTCAATACAGCACAATCTTCCTCGTGAGTATGAGTGCAATCGCTGAATCTGCACTGGGCGGCCAGTTCCTTGAATCCCGGAAAAACCGATGGAATATACTTCTTACTGTCTGAATGCAGGTTCACCGTCTTGATCCCGGGAGTATCGAGCAGATGACCTCCAAAGCTCCAGGGCATTAGCACTGCCTGAGTAGTGGTGTGCCTGCCTTTTTCATTGAAGCTGCTCACTTCTCCCGTGGCCAGATCCAGGTTCGGCTCCAGATAGTTTATCAGAGAGCTCTTCCCGGTTCCGGATTGTCCGGAGAACACAGAGTCTTTACCTTTGAGAGCTTCGCGCAGCTCTTCCATGCCTCTTCCCGAGACAGTGGAGCAGAGCAGCACCTTGATACCCAGTCCCTTGTAATAAGTAGTGAGTTCTTCCACATCCTCTTCATACTCACAGAGATCCATCTTGTTTATGCAGATCACAGGCACTAGCTCGTCAATCTCGGCAATGCAGAGGTATCTATCGATCAAACCAGGTTTGATGAGCGGTTCACGCCAGCTCACTGTGATGATCACCTGGTCGATATTGGCAGCCACTATCACTTGCTTCTGATATGATCCTCCAGTGTAGCGGGAAAGAGTGTTTCTGCGCGGTAATATATGCTCTATGCGATAATCCGGAGCGTTGGCAGTATCTACTTCCACGTAATCACCAACGCTACACAGAATATGCGTCTCATATTGAAACTGCTTGATTCTTCCCGAGAGAGATGCGGTAACTATCTCATCACCAAGTTCCACGATATTGGAATAGTTGGATTTTATCTCCCGGATTCTGCCTTTTACCAGCTTCAAACCCTGTTTAAAGGAGGTGGGGCTTTTATGCGAAACGCGGCGGGCTTTGTATCCAGAATTTACCTCCAGATCGTCCAGCACATCCAGATCGGGCAAGTTCAACTGTGTGAGCTTACCCGTGCTTCTGGTGCTGCGCTTCTTATCTTTTTGTTTCATCAGGCCTTAAATACCGGAGTGATTACATCGAAGATAGCCTTGTTGTCAGCAATCTTCTGCTCACTGCCAAAGACGGCGAAGTGATTCTTTTCCATGAGTGATTCGATCATGGGAGCGAAGCTTCGGATATCCTCCGGCTTGGTATCCAGAATCTCGGTTCTGATTTGCTGGCGATCAGCATGAGAGAAGCCAGTGATATAGTCCTCTGTAGATCTATTACCTTTGAGTTCCGGGCTCAGGGGGTGATCCAGCGCTGCTATGGTACCGATTATGCACCTGAGAATTTCATCTTCAGAGCCTTCATAGTTTCTCAGGTAATCTGCCACCCTGTCATATACGTCCAGAGTCTCTACCAGGTTCGGATCCTGATAGGAGGCAAAATACTGATGTCCGGCAGTGGTGAAGCTGCAGGTGAAGCCATAAGCTCCACCCTTCATTCTGATTTCTTTGTATAAGAAATCATTGTGTAAGAGGTTACGTAATACCCAGAGTTTACCTGTGAAGGAGAAGCCCTTGCGGAAGAAATTGCCGCCCTTGGCGACATATTGCACTTTCACGGGTGCAACGATGGCTTCATTAACCTCTTTACCGACAAAGACCAGTTCTAGCTGCTCAGGCTCAAGTAGGGGGATATCGGAGCTAAAACTATCCAAGGGAGAGACCAGCGAATCCAGGATGTCTTCATCTGCAGTTAGGCTGATAAGCAGATCTCGTCTGGTAAAATATGCATCTTTGATAGTTTGCATGTTCTTCACAATCTCTGGCATCCGGGCATCCAGATCCTTCTCCAGATCACAGAGGAAATGGAAGTAGGAAAGCCCACTGGTGAGATCCACGAAATGATGTAACTGAGAGAGAGGCATCAGCATGCGGGTAGAGGCCACGTTCATTCCGGCCTGCAATATGTAAGACTCCCAATTTACCTTGTTTTGGCGGATCAAAGTCTTAATTCTGGGGATATCTGTAAAGATAGGCCTGCGAGCATACTCACTCATCAATTCCAGCAAGCGAGAGTATCTGTTTTTAACTGCCTTGCCGGATAGCACCATCTTCTTATGGATGAGATCAGGATCATTATAATCACTCAGGAAGCTCAGAGCCAGGTTGATATCGCCCGTATGAATATCGATCTCATTGGATAGATCAGCAAAGCCGTGATTCTCTGTATCCAGAAGCCCCATCAGGCTGGTATAGAGCTTCAGCCAGGGCAAATCTTCTTCACTGGCATGAGAGAGATCGAAATAGAGCTTCAGATAGGCGATGCCGTTTGTGGGTTGAGGATGCCGCAGCAGGCGATAGTTGTCCTTAAACTGTATCTCTCGCGGAATCTCTTCCTGCTTGGGATCGATATCACTCAAGCTCAGCACCGGGATCTTCTGCAGGTCTTCAGGCTTATCGGGAGTGTTTTGATAAGCGAGCAGATCGGCAGTTTGCTTCACAAGTTCCTGAATCTCCGTGCTGCTCAAGCCGGCTTTATAGTCTGCCAGCTCTTGTTTCAGCTTTGCTTCCAGTTCGATATTCATACCTGGTTTGGGTTCGAGCACCACCACCGAAGAATGAGTGTTATCCAGCAGTGCTTCCTGAACTAGCTGCTCATAATAGGGTTCTGTTAAGCCTCTTTTAATCTCGACCAATAAAGCTTCAAAAGCTATTGCTTTGATGGGATCAAAGCCCATCTGCCAGGATTCCGCCATAGCCCACTGATGTATCAAACCCTTGGGCATGCGGGATTGAGCTTCTCTGAGGTAAAACTCCAGATGGGCGATACTGGCTTCCAGGAGCTTCTTGTCAAAGCCTTCTGTGGCCAGCCTTTTGAGCTCGCCCCTCACCAAGGCTTCCAGCTTCTCCAGATTTTCCTGCTTCACATGCTTAAAGGTCATAGACATCGTAGGTTGAAGGCAAGTCGTCGCCACGTAACAACTGGATTCTTCTGCCAGGCCGCTATTCTGAATCAATATCTTGAGCGAAGAGGCAGAGCTGTTGAGCAGGAAATCTGCCAGCATGGCAAAGGCATAGGTCTTATAGTAGTCTGAAATATGGCCAAAGGTAAAGTTCAGGCTCAGATACCACAGACCCTCAGTGCTCCTGTCCTGATCAATTGGGTAGTACTTATGAACTCGCTTAGTTTGCTCAAAGGGCTTCTGCAGAGCGGGGAGCTCGCAAGCCGGAGCTTTATCAAACTGGGAGAGATATTCATTATCAATCAGAGCCAGGCTTTCTTCCAGATTCAGATCTCCATAGAGAAAAAGCTTGCAGTTTGTCGGATGGTAATACTTATCCAGGAAAGCGATGAAGTTCTCATAACTGAGCTGGGGGATCACTTCCGGATCACCACCGCTCTCGTAGCCATAGGGGCTATCCGGGAACTGGGCTTGTTCGTTGGCATAGCCGAGAGATCTTTCCGGATTTGAATAAGCTCCCTTCATCTCGTTGTAAACCACACCGCGGATTCCCAGTTCAGCTTCGGGAGATTCCAGCTCGTAGTGCCAGCCTTCCTGTAAAAAGATTCTTTTATCAGTGCGTACATTGGGAAAGAACACTGCATCCAGATAGGTGCGCATGAGGTTTTGGAAGTCTTTCTGATTGGTACTGGCGATGGGGTAGAAGGTCATGTCTGCACCGGTCATGGCGTTGATGAAGGTGTGCAGCGAACCCTTGAGCAGTTCGTTAAAAGTATTCTTCGAGGGGAAGTTCCGGGAGCCGTTGAGAACGGAGTGTTCCAGGATATGGGGACATCCGGTGCTATCTTCGGGAAGGGTCATAAAGGTGGCACAGAAGACCTTGTTGGAATCGTCACATTCCAGATACATCAGTTCTGCACCACTCTTCTGATGTTCAAAGATGTGAGCAGTTGCTTTTAGTTCGGATACTTCCTGGCTTCGGTTCAGCTTGAAGCCGTGCATGGTTTTCTTCATTGTGTATTAAACTCCTAGATCAGGTCGTAGCTTTTCAGGACGGTCTTGAGGGTTTCCAGGTTCTGCTCCATCAAGCGGCACATAGGCAGGCGGAACTCCGGATGAATATAGCCCATCAGAGCCAGGGCTTCCTTGGCAGGGATGGGGTTGGTTTCGATAAACATGGTGTTGTTCAAGAGCAGAAGCTTGGCATGTTGCTGGGCTGCCAGCTGGAAATCTCCCCGGAGGCAAGCTTCCATATGCTGGCTCATCAGCTTCGGAGCCACATTGGCAGTTACAGAAATGGTTCCTTTGGCTCCCAGAGACATCAGAGGCAGGTTGAGGGCATCTTCACCGCTCATCAGCACAAAGCCTTCCGGAGCGTCGCGAATGATCTCCGTGGCTTGAACGAGATTGGCGCTTGCTTCTTTGATGCCAACGATGTTGGGGCATTCACGAGCCAGTTTCACGGTGGTAGCTGCGCTGATATTGATGCTGGTGCGGCCTGGAACGTTGTAGATCACGATCGGGATGTCAACTTTGGCGGCGATAGCCTTGAAGTACTCATACATGCCGTTTTGGGTGGGCTTGATGTAGTAGGGAGTGATCACCAGGGCATAATCTGCGCCTAGTTCTTTGGCCTTCTTGGTGTTGGCTATGCTCTGATGCAGGTTGTTTGTGCCTGTGCCAATCATGACCGGAACCCTTTTGTTGATCTTCTGGATAGCAAAACGAAGCAGTGCCTCCTTCTCGTCGGATGCCAAAGCAGCAGTCTCGGCTGTGGTTCCAAGCAGCAAAATGCCGTGAGTACCGGCTTCCAGATGCAGGTTGATCAGTTTTTCCAGAGCAATATAATCGATGTCTCCGTTCTTAAACGGCGTAACCAGTGCAACAAATGAACCTTGCAGCATATTATCCTCCATGCTACTATGTATTTCTATTATTCTTAGCTCGAATTGACTCAGTAGCCAGAAAGCTAGTTCAAAACATGGCTATTGAGCACGATAGACAGTTTACACATGATAAAACAAGTTTCATGCCAAACTAGCACAAAGATCTTTTCAGTCAATGATTTTCTTGGGGTACCAGCCCCGAATCGACAGACCGTATTTGAGCCTTTTCCACAGGACTTGATTCAACGCAAGTAGTAACTTGCCTCACAACCCTTTTGACTTCACTTCTCTTTCCCGATTCTTCCTCATCTGGTACTATAAAAAATAACGGGCAGACCGTTGTATCCATCTGTTCACTGGTCCCGTTTTCAGGACGAATCACCTCATCTCACCTGACTTCTGACTTCTAACTAATACGACACCCATGTGACACCCATGTGACACCCATGTGACACCCATGTAAACACATGCGTGTCACATGAGTATGAGATGGGTTTTTTATCTGTTCCGGATAAGGGAGGAAGAAGTGCTAATTAGTTGAAACTGGTATTGATTGGATGGATTGATCGATAACCCCGCCCCACTAAAGCGGGGTTATATCTGGAATCCGGGCAATTCAGTCCCAAGACTTCACTACATTCGGCCTTGGATCCGCAGAATTCCCGGAATGACGGGGAGGGGGAAAGTGGTGAAGTGAGACTCTCGAAGCAGAAAAAAGCCCTGCTGATCTGCAGGGCTTATCAGGATTGATTTATTGGAGAGGCTACTTTGAGAGTATTACTCTTTTCATGAAGCTGGAACCGGAGCTGGTCATTCTGACCAAATAGATTCCACTTCCCAGGGTTCTTCCGGCTTGATCCAGTCCATCCCAATACTGGCTGTAATAGCCCGGTTCAGTGGGATTGGCTGTGAAGCTGCGGATCAATTGACCGCGGGTATTATAGATGTCCAGCTTCACTGGGGCAGCTTCGCTTACCGAGTATCTGAGGCTGGTGGAAGGATTAAAGGGATTCGGATAGGCATTCAGCAAGTCCGTAACCAGAGGCAGGCTGGGGATTTCTCCGCCCGGATCCTGAGGTTGGAACCTTACCTGAACCGGTCCAAAGAAATTGCTGGTGCCGTCAAAATCACGGCTCTGCAACCAGTAGTAGTAAATTCCGGAATCATAGACTTCGGTGTCTATAAACTGGTAGCTTTGTTCGTAGGAGAGATTGGTCGCTGTGATCAGGGGGCTGACCAGGAGTGAATTATTTACGTCCTGCTCCATAGAGCGGTAGATATTGTAGCCGCTAACTCCGGTCTCAGATTGGGTGACCCACTGCAGCTTGATATAGTTCTGTGCAGTCAGTACAGCATTGAAGCTGCTCAAGACCACAGGGAGGGTTTGTCCCTCGCCATCAAGTATTATTGGAACAATATCCTTGGCTCCAAAAGGTACACCAGTAAAGGCAATTGTTCCTGGTCCTGTTAACGGGAAAACATCAGCTTGATGCCAAGCTAAGGAATAGTATGCCCAAGCTCTCCAGACGCCAGGGCCAACCGGAATAAAGACGTTTTGGTTTCCTTCGAGGGGATAACTGGCGTAATACACTTCCAGACCTGGATCATCTGATACTATGCCAACTGGGAGCTCAAAAGGAATGATTGGGTTGTCAATAGTAGTTGGGAAAACGGTAAGTGTTGCAGGGGCTTCTTCCACATCGTATTGGAAAATTACCCAATCCAACCAGTCGATGCCATCGTGATTATCATAGGCACCATCATAGTCGGTACCTTCATGATCGAATCTTCCAATCTGGGAGTAGAACAAATCTGATCCACCACCGTTGATGCCGACAGTTGCGGGCTCTCCACCTAAACCACCAACTCCACCCGATGCTGATCCTGTGGTCCATGCCAGGTCACCATAACCAAAGGCGACGTTGTTGTCCAAGCCGATGGAGGGGTCTGTACCATCAGTGAAGATCACCTGGAAAGTATTCAGCCTGTCAGTTGCCGCACTAAAGTATCCCACGTGATCCCAAGTGACTATAATGCGGTTGCTTTCAATTTTGTACCAAACAGATCCGGTACCCCGGGTATCCACGTCTGCGAAGAAAGGTGCAAGCATGGGTGTTTCTGCGATGGGGAAACCCCATGGTGTATAGGCATTATACCCCCTATCAAAGGTGATATTTCCGTTGTTATTGATATAGAAATAGTCGTACTCAACACCATATAACAAGAAATTAAAGGGTATGGCGATAGCCTCAGTATAATCATCATCATTCGGCTGCATGGCCAGAGTATAGGTTTCGTCCAAGGGAAACAGCAGGCTGGGATCTTTACTCTCCTTGCGGACAGTTACATAGCCGGTGGGAGCTTGGGTGGGGGGCTCTGTTTGCTCAGGCGTCCAAGCTTGACTGATCTTGTCTTTACTTGGCCCCGAACCATTCCCAGGGATAGGAAGTGCAAAAATCGATCCTGCCAGGATAGTGAGCAAGACCAAAACAACTGTTCTCTTCATGTTCTCTCCTTGTTTCATTTTCATCTTTCATCGTTAAGCGAAATAGTGACCGGCTTACATGAACTGGTAGAACCGGAACGGAGTGTAATATTCGCAGGATCCAGGCCATAAATGGAAATATTTCAAGGAGCTGCCTAATGATATGCTGTAGAGCTTATTAGCTATATCGAGGAGGATAATGACAGTGTAGAAGAGGTGGCTAAAACTTTGCAGGGGTGAAAAGAAGTTTTCAGAACTGAAAATGTTACCGCTTGATTGCTGCTGGGTTCTGGCTATGAGAGTGCTTTATCTCCTGCTTTGTGTAGTGCGGATCTGGATAATTTCCGCCATGATGCTGATGGCTATCTCAGCCGGAGTTTGAGAGCCAATGGGCAGGCCGATGGGAGCATGAACCTTCTCCAATATCTCGGAGCTGAAGCCTTTGTTACGCAGGTTCTCGAAGGTCTCTGCAACCTTGCTCTTGGAGCCTATCATACCCAGGTAAGCCAGCTCAAGCCTGAGGCATTGCTCCAGAACTTCCCGATCGTGCAGATGACCGTGGGTCATGATCACTACCCAGGCACGGCTGGATTCTCTAATCTGCTCTCTGAGCATGGTGTAGTCACTCAAGACATAAGAATCTGCCAAGCCTTCTGCTTGTGCCTGGCGGAGCAGCTCTTCCCGGTTATCGATCAAACAGGTGAAGAAGCCGGTGCTGCGTGCCAGAGAGGCCAGAGCCCTCCCGCAGTGTCCGGCTCCGATGATGTAAAGTGTATCCGACTTGTGCAAGGGTTCGATGAAGACCTTCACTGCTCCTCCGCAGATCATCCCGGTTTGCTTGTCGGTTGGATAGAGGTCGGTTCTGGAACCTGTGAGAGAGAACGACCAGAACACCGGTTTATCAGGAGTATCGATGCGGATTTGGCGGATCAGGCCATATTCCAGTTCACCTCCTCCCAGATTGCCAAAATAGAGCTCTCCTGTGCCAACACAGGCTTTCATTCCGGCTTTGGCGGGACTGGAACCTTCTGTCTCGATGATGGTAGCCTGCCAGAGCGGCAGATTCTTGGCGAGAGCTTCATGTATCTTTTGGTAATAAGTTTCTTGATCCACAGTTATCTCCTTTAGCGCAGCAGGAATTTGACCAAAACGGTGTCCAGATCTCCGTTTTTCAGGTTTTTGAGCCAGCGGTGGCGCAGCTTCAGTTCACGAGCCAGCTCTGCGGAGCCGCATAAGACAACGGCTGTTGAGCCGGTGCACTGGGTTCGCAGCCAGTTGCCCAGATCATTGTAAAGATTGGCAATTGTGCCACCTTCTCCGATCCTGATGCCATAGGGCGGATTGGTGACTATGCAGAGGCCGTTGTAAGCTTTCAGCTTATTGAAATCAGAGGTTCTAAGCAGGACTTCTCCGCCATAAGGCAGGCGGGAAAGATTCTGAGTGGCAATATCCAGGTTTGCTGCTGAGATATCGGAACCCCGGATCAGGCCATCGGGTAAGGGACGGATGGCTTGGTTCGCTTCTTTGCGCACTGCTTCCCAAAGCTGAGGGTCGTGGCCGGGCAGATACTTCACGCCAAATCTTGTTCTCAAGTATGCTGCCGGGATCCGGCAATAGTGCATCAGAGCCTCTGCCAGAAGGGTTCCTGAACCGCACATGGGATCCACCATAGGCTCTTCTCCCTGCCATCCGGAAGCCCGGATGATAGCGGCTGCCAACGTTTCCTGCAAGGGAGCTGCTCCGGCAATGGTGCGATAACCCCGTTTATGCAGGCTTCCGCCTCCCAAGTCGAGCGAGATCTGAGCTTTGTTCTGATGCAGATGCAGGTTCAAAACCAGATCAGGATCTTTGGGCTCGAAATCCGGACGCTTGCCATAGGCTTCCCGAAACTGGTCGCAGATGGCATCCTTGAGTAATTGAGAAGCATAGAGTGAGTGATTAATGATTGAGGAACTCACGTTTGCTTCTATGCCAAAGCTTTCCTCGAGGCTGAAGAGCTTTGTCCAGTCAACACCCTTTCGGGCTTGCTGATAGAGATACTTTTCACTGTGGCAATCAAAGATCAGAAGGGGATAGAGCAGGCGCTGGGCCAGGCGGGATTCATAGACAATGCGGTAGAGAGTGCGCTCTTCTGCCCGGATGTAGATGCCGCGGGGAACGTTGCGTAAGACCATAGCACCCAGTTCTTGCAGTTCTATGGCTGCATAGTTTTCCAGGCTTCCTGCCACTTGGACAAAGCATTCCTTGCCCGAGCTGGGAGGGCTTTGAGAAGCTCCCTTATCAGAAGGTCTTCCGGGTCTGGGTCGGTGCTTTAGATCCTGTGGCTTTGGCATAAGTCAATCAGCTTGGCAGCAGTCAGTAAATCTTCTGCCACATAATCCGGTTTGTAGTCTTTGAGCTTGAGATCGCTGGTGAGCTCTTCACGGCCGTTTCCGCTCAGGAGCAGAATGGTCTTGAGTCCGGCTTTTTTACCAAAAGCCACGTCTGTATAGCGATCTCCCAGCATCCAGGAAAGACAGGTGTCAAAGTGAAACTCCTCTTTTGCCTGCTTGAACATCCCCAGTCCGGGTTTGCGATCTTCATGATTCACGTTGTAGGGTTCGACTATGCCGTCCTTCCAATAGGGTGAGAAGAAGATCTTATCCAGCTTCACACCTTCAGAAGCCAGGAGCTCTCTCATCCTGGAGTGGACTGCCTCGAGCTGCTCCAGACTGAAGTAGCCTCTGGCAATACCGGATTGATTGGTAACGATGAAGAGCAGATAGCCCAGGCTCTGCAAGAGCCGCAGAGCTTCACCTGTGAAGGGGTAAAGCTTGTAAAGAGCTGGATCCGAGATGTAACCGAACTCGTCGGAACTGATCGTGCCATCCCGATCCAGGAAAATTGCTTTCTTAATTGTATCCACTGTCTCTGGTTTGGAACTTGAGGGCATCCGGCAGAACCGTGTTAAAGAGAATCAGCCGGTAATCCCAGTAGTTATTGCGCCGGGTGTAGGAGATCTCCAGCTTCCAGCAGTGCAGATTGCGGCTCAGCTTAAAGCTCTGGGAGATCATCTCTTTGGTTTCCAGGTTGTAATAATTATTATAGCTTACGCCCCAATTGCGGGAGAGGCTAAAGCCAGCTGTGAGGCGAAGATCATGGCCGGAAGGATCAAACAGACTTTTAGCTCCGGAGAGGCGGTGCTCGATGGAGAGATTCCAGCTATCGGAGGATTCAGCAGCAGTCTCTGCAGTATTGGTGCCCAGACTATCCTGAGCTTGATACTCTGCAAACAGATCATTCTTGGCCTTGGGAAAGTAGGTTGCATAGGGAGCAGAGCCCGAAAGAGTGATGCTCTGGGAGAAGTAGTGATTTCGCAGAGAAAGATCGTCCCAATGGACTTTGTAGGGGTTCTGGATGAAACTATAGTTGTTGTTGTAGCTTAGTTTCAGCCCCTTGAGCACAAAGCCGTTGTCGTTGAGTTTGAAGTCTCCCAAGCTCAGGTTACCGGGCTTGAGAGCCAGGTTGTGGCTGATGTTGCCAAAGCGCTTATTATCTTCCATAAGATTAGCATTGATCCTGCTGCTCCAGCTCAAGAGATCGGTGATGCGTTTGATATTGATCCCCTCACCTCTGCCATACTTCAATTGCCATTTCTGGTCTATACCAAAGCTCAGGTTGGCAGATTCTCCCGAAGAACTGGTGGAGATGCCACCAAAGCTGTAGAACCGAACGTTATCCGAAAAATCCGGAGAGTAGTTGACTCCCAGGCTGGGCGTAAGGATGTGGCGGATGGAGTGAATATAAGAATCGGTAAAGTTCTTGGTGCCATAGAGATTGAAGCTGGAATTGAAGTAGGCACTGTAGTTTGAACCGCGCACCCAGGCTACATCATTGCGGTCACGGTCATACCAGCTTTCGTTGTAGTCCAGCCCTTGTCTGAAGTTTAGCCAGCCCCTGAGCTTCCAATTGTAGGATAAGCCCATGCGGTGGTTGATGCCGATATTGTGTTGAGTAATCAGGCTGCTATCGATAGGGTTGATGCGGTTTGACCACAAGAGATCCTGCAGGCTGGGGCTGGGGTCGTTTACAGAGCCGTTATGATCCATTCGCACAGAGTAGTTCCACACGAAGTTTGCCCACCAACTATCCGGAGCCCGTTCCGGCTTGTAAAAGAGCTCATAGACCGGACGGCTGGGAATGGAGAAAGACGCACTGGGCAGAGTGAGATAGACTCTGTCGTTGATCAGGTCCTGAGTGTAGCTTGCACCAACGTTCAAGTAGCTGCTTAAAAGAGGCTTACGATAGGATACAGAGGAAGAGAGCCTCTGAGCCAGGCTTTCATAAAGATCGTCACTGGAATCCCAGATGCGTTTATTGGTCACGAAGTCGATATTTGCATCTATGGTGGAGCGTTCCCCCAGCTCATGATGATGGTTGGCCACCAAAGCCCAATCCCGGGTTCTCTGGTTATCCTGGATTTCATGGCTATAGGTAGCCGAGAAGCTGCCGTTATATTTATAGCGCTGAGTGTATTGACTCTTCAATCCTGCCCGCCAGCCGGTTTTTTCAAAGAGGTCGAGCGAGATGGTGAAATCTGCAAAGTCTTTGTAGGGATAATACCAGGCAATATCTTCTATATACTTGCCTCTGTAGCTGTTGTATCCCGGCTGGGGAATCAGGAATCCGGCGTGTCTGCCCTTGCGGATGGGAATGGTGAAGAAGGGAAAATAGAAGACGGGGAAGTCGTTTACATAGGCGATCACGGGACGTCCTACGATCTTATCTCCCCGATAGACACGCAGTTGGGCAGAACTGAAATGGAAGCAGGGCTCCAGATGATCACAGGTGGTGAAGTGGGCATGATCCACATCGTAAACATCTCCTCCTACCTTCCGGATTTCCTCGCCTCTGTAAAAGGATTTCTCGATGCTGCTGCTACCGGCTTGGATGATGCCTTCCTGGCTGCCTATATCAAAGCGAACATTACGCCCCAAGAGTATCTGCTGGCCATCTCGCAGCACTGTGAAGCCATTACTATAGGCTCTTTCTTTATCCAGATCAAGCTCCAGAGAATCCGAATCTATGCTGGAATCCTGATAGCGCACACCTGTATTTCCAAAGAGATATATCTTTTCCTGGCTCTGATCGTAGTATATGCTATCTGCGGAATAGAATAGAGAGTCTTCCTGAGAAGAAGTAGCACCCAGACTATCAGCCGCAAGGGGGGTATCCGGAGTATCTACGACCGTCTGCGACCGGAGTATCAGTCCGGTCAGGCACAAGAAAATCAGGCTAAAAGTGATAGTTTTCCGCATCGAATTCATTCCAACTTTGCAGTAATTTTGATAGTAGCCTGCTTGTCAAGCAAAACTGCGGGTTGGTGTTTTGGGAGCATTTTCGGTGGGGTAAAAGGGCAGAACACTGCTGACGCAGATTTAGCGGATAGAACCTGATCTGACAAATGCTATTCTAAGGAAAGCCTAGATTGTGAACTTATGTCTCGTGACCTGCCTTACACCTGTTCAGACATGGAGCGTGACTCAATTGTCTAACTGCGTAATACACCCCTTATTACAAATATATAACTGCGTAATAAGCCCCCTATTGCGAATGTATACCTGCGTAAATGCCAGATTATGCTTGACAGAATTGAATGGTTATTCTCTTATGAATTCATGTAGTTATGACAGGACACACAACATGATGTCCGGGGAGTTCATCGATGACAGAAGCCAACACCGTAATCATCTCGCGTCAAATTCGGGAGAATATCCTGGGAAACTTATTCAGAGGGAAGGCCATACTGATTATGGGACCTCGGCAGTGTGGAAAAACCACGCTATTGAATTCTCTGATAGATAGTGAAGAATCTGTTTTGTACCTGAACTGCGACGATCTTTCCGATCGCAATGCCCTGGAAAAGCCTACTCTCTCAAACCTGCAAACCCTGGTGGGGAGGAATAGGATAGTGCTGATAGATGAAGCTCAAAGAGTAACAGATATTGGACTGAGTATCAAAATCATGGTGGATAGGATTCCGGGTATCCAAGTGATAGCCACCGGTTCATCCTCCTTTGAACTAAACAACAGGGTCTGCGAACCCCTCACTGGCAGAAAATATGAGTATTTCCTCTATCCTTTCTCTTTTTCAGAGTTGAGTAATCACTATGGTGCATGGAATGAGAAGAAACAGCTTGAGCTACGCCTCGTTTATGGCTCCTATCCGGATATAGTGAAGCACCCCTCAGAAGGCGAAGAACTGCTGAAGCTGCTTGTAGATAGCTATTTATTCAAAGATGTGTTTACTTTTCAGGATCTGCGGCGTCCTGAACTCTTGGAGAGATTGCTCCGGGCATTAGCGCTTCAGCTAGGCTCTGAGATATCCTACACAGAGCTGGCACAGATCACCGGTACAGACCACTCCACTGTGCAGAGATACATTCAACTGCTGGAGCAGGCTTACATCATTTTTCGTTTATACAACTACAGCAATAACAAGCGTAATGAGCTGAAGAAGGGACGTAAGCTATATTTCTGGGATAACGGGGTCCGTAACTGCCTGATTGATGATTTTCGCAAGTTGGAGCTAAGGAATGACGTGGGCAAACTCTGGGAAAACTATCTGGTATCAGAACGCTTTAAATATCTATCGAACAATCGGATCCACCGCAGTTCATACTTCTGGCGAAACACTAACCAAAGCGAGATTGATTATCTGGAAGGCTATGAAGACAAGCTTGAGGCTTACGAGATAAAATGGAGTTCCAAACGCTCTGCAAGGTTTGGCCCATTTCAATCCACCTACCCCAACGCAAAAGTAGCAAGGTTGGATAGAGAGAACTACATCTCCTTTATGGAATAACCGATCCTGCAAATCCTCTTGCTGCGAATGGGTCTGTCGTTCACAAATAGCTTCACCAGATAGATCCCCGGGGCGCAAGCTCTGCCACTGGTATCTCTGCCGTTCCAAACGTAGCTCAGGGTTCCAGTTTTGTCCGTAGCATCTTTGAAACTTGTGACCTTCTGGCCGCGGATATTGTAGATCTCAATGCGGTGTGAGCTATTGGCAGGAATCTCCAGATCCAGTTTCAGCTCTTCCCTCATGGGATTGGGGTATCCGGAAAAGCGGATATTCTGCACAGGCGGAGCAGCAGGGTCATCATTTGAAACAGGGAAACTGGCATGGGCATGATATACTCTGCCATCCAGATCATAACCGCCCGGATAGCTGCTTTTTAACCATAAGAATACTTCCATCTCGCCGAGTGCAGTGGGAACTAGATAGAGCCGGCTGGGCTTGAGGTTTTGGTTTTCGAGGGCAAGCACATCCACAGTCCAGGTGTCTATCAACTGGCTCTCATTGCCGGGACTAATCTCCCAGACATTTATCTGGCTATTGCCGGCATAAATGGCATAAATCAAGCGGCCATCAGGCATCTGGACGAGATCGTTAAGCATGGTGCTCGAGTGCATCAAGGCATCGAAAACCAGCATGCCTTCGGGATTGAAGCGTTTGAAGTGCAATGTATAATCATCGTTGTCCGCCTCAAGTTGATATAGCGCAGCGCTGCCATCACTGCCCATGGCAACAGAATAGATATTGCCAAATCCAGTTGAATAGTGGGATAGGTCTGAAAAGCTGTCTCCCTCGCTCTTCAGGAGCAGGTCATTGGTCGCATAAAGCGCCAGATCACCATTGCGGGAATAGACCTTGGAGTGGGTCTTACGGTATTGTTTTTTGCGCTGGAGATTTTCAAACTGCACACCCTCAGCGGTGAAACTGAGCTCAGAGATATTCATGCCAAGCTTCCAAAGCCCACCTGATGATAGGGCTGCGCTGTCACTAAGAGAGAATCTATCATCATCGTGATAGTTTTTTTTATAGCCGATTCCAGAGCCAGTAGCGCCCGGAAAGTTGCGGGTGTTCATCTGGATGCCAAGTACAGGATCATTATAGTTCACCGCTGAGGTTCCTCCACAATAGTCAATTTCAATATTCCACACCCCTCCCGTAGGGTACTCGGTATCATAAGCAGGTCTATGGATGTGACCTCTGCGGTTTTGATAGATTGCACCCCATAGAGCAATTTCTCCCCGTTCCAAATATGGTTGTCGTTCCGGCCAGAGGGGGTTGTACCAGGGGAAATCCACATTACCGGGCCAGGGTTCTGCAAATGTTTGAGGATAGCGTCTGCGGTGGAGGTCTATCTTATCCCAATACTGACCTGCAGCATGAATCGTCGGAACAGAGGGGTGAGGGTGTTGATACTCAAAGGTAAAGCATCCGTCTTTGAAGGGGTTAATCGGGTCATCATGCAGAGCATAGATCGATGCGTAGATCATGATGGGGTCACCATCTCCCCGGCATAAGGGATGAACCCTGAGAGAATCAGCAGGATTACGATAGCCGTATTTGAGTATGACGCTCTTGCCGGCGATCAGCTTGACTGAGTCTGTAGTGTTAAGTGGTTCCCCGTCCGGTGCAAATCCAGGGTAGGTTCCAGAGAGCGTGATATCTCCAATGATCATAATAGTATCGGCCGAAGTCCAGGTTTGGTGACCGGCAAAGTTGCCCTTGATCCAGAGTTTGTTTGGGGTGAAGCAGGCTCCGTTGATAATATTCCCTGCCAAAGGAGTCCATAGAGTATCAGCAACAAGATAAGTGTTTTCAAACAGGGGATCACCCAAGGGGAATACCGGGTATGGATTATAAACATAGCTCTGTTCAATCATCGGCTCTGTCACCTGTCCCACCCAGCCGGAATAGCTGTTACCATCGACTGTTACCATTACTATGGTATTGGGATCGTATTCACTTGGGCCGATGATTTGTCCTTGAGGAGAGCTAAGATCCAAAGGCTCGTGCTCCAGCTCCGGAGCGAATTCAATAAAGCCTCCTCGGAACACTTCTTGATATGGAATCACCCCTGAGGTACTCTGGATATCCCCGCTGGTGATCACCGGGCCATAAAAGGTTGGCCAGCCGTAGTTAGAACCACCGCCAATTTGCTTGACCCAGATATCAGAATTACTGCGCACCATACCATGAATCACGTCCTGGCCGCTGTAATAGATTCGGGGGGCAAAAGCAGAGTTGTCAGCCAGTGTTAAATCTTCGGGGCAGATGAACTCTTCCGGTTGTCCCGGCATTGTATATCTATCCTGATCGGATTCCGGGAAAGGCAGATCGAGAGCAAAGGAGCGGTACTCGGTGCCCAGCTTTTCCACCACGGGACTGTTCTCGAAGCTTCTGCCAGCCTCGATAATCTGCCACTGCAGACCACCATCTGTGCTACGGGCAAGCTTCCTCTGATGATAGCCATCAGTAAAGCTGATCAGGAACTCACCCGGAGAGACCATCAGAGTTGGCTGAGTTAGGCAGTCAACACTGGCAATCTCCTGAACGTTCCAGTTGACGCCTCCATCGGTAGAATAGTGGAATTGTATGATTCCCGGCTCATCAGGATCTGGACAGGTATTGTTTGCAAAGATAATGGTATCTCCCGAGGCATAGGTGGCAAGTTTACCGTTAAACTGTCCCTGTGCCTGCAGGCTAAAGGGACCAATCTCTGCAGTTGCCACGCTGCATAAAGCTATCAGAATCAGCGTCAAAAAAAGTGCTCTCATCTGTTCCTCCCAAGGCTTGGCCAAATCTTTCGGAGTTCTGGTTCAGTTACCACTGATCCCCCAAATTCCCTTTATATATGGATAAGTAGAATAAGCTCACTCCTTTTACGAATAAAACTGCCCAGGCAAAACATGTCAATATCTATTTTCATCCTATTCCTTGTCACTGGTCACTTGTCACTTTGTCACTAATACGACACCCATGAGACACCCATGAGACACCCATGTGACACCCATGTTTCTTCATACGTGTCTCATGGGTATCAAATGCGTTTGTAATGAGTGCGGAATAGGGAAGCAATACTGGAACAGCAGCGACGATTCCCGGGAACTATACAGCTCCGGAATTGCCGGACTCAGCTAATCAGCTGAACATCACCAGGCTGACTGCCATGATGACCATCCCTGCGATCAGACCTCCAATGGCTATGTGATGTTCAGCATATTCCTCGGCAGTGGGGAGGAGCTCATCCAGCGAGATATAGACCATGATGCCAGCAACTGCCGCAAAGACCATTCCAAAGGCCGCATCGTTCATGAAATTGCGCAAGAGCAGATAGCCCAACACAGCTCCCACTGGCTCGGAAAAGCCGGATAGAAAGGAGTAGAAGAAGGCTTTCTTGCGGCTCCTGGTGGCGTAATAGACCGGCACGGAGACAGCAATGCCTTCCGGGATATTATGGATGGCGATGGCGACAGCGATGCTGATTCCCAGAGTGGGATCCTTCATTGCAGCCATGAAGGTGGCTAGTCCCTCGGGGAAATTGTGAATGCCGATCGCCAGAGCAGAGAAGACTCCCATACGTAATAGCTTTTTATCATCCGGCTGGCTCTTCTGTTCTGCACAACCAACATTCTTCATCTCGTGGGGGTTTTCGTAGGAAGGCACCAGGTTATCAATCAGGGCAATGATACCCATTCCCACGAAGAAGGAGAGCAGTGTGACCCAATAGCCAGGCCTATCCCCATAATAAAGCATCAGTGATTCCTTGGCTTTGGGAAAGATCTCTACAAAGGAGACGTAAATCATTACTCCAGCCGAGAGACCCAGGGCGGCTGAGAGGAATTTGGGGCTGAACTTCTTGGATGTGAATGCCATCAGCGAGCCCACACCGGTGGCAAGACCTGCAAACAGAGTAAGGGCAAAAGCCAGGAAAAGACTATTGTTCATCAATTATCTCCGCACTTTGATATGGACAAGATATCTGAAACTGATACTATTCCAAGTCCAAAGCCGGACTGTGCCAGAGATCCTCTTCAGAAAGCTCATCTTTGCATAAGTTCTCCCTCTTCGTCCCCGGATTGAGACACAATTGCCCATCTAATCCGAACTTGCTTAAAATAGTGCTTTACAAAATCAAGCTCTTGGAAAGATTGGCACTTTGAAAAGTCGTTAGGAGTTACTTATGTCAGACAAGGTGCGTGAAACAGGCAGCAAAGCTGCAATGAAAGAACTGAAAGAAGAATATCTTCGCATGCTCGAAGAATCCTTTCAAAACACAACAGAATTTAAAAAAGGCGATGTCGTCGAAGCCCCGATCGCCAGCATAAACGAGAATTACATCATTGTAAATCTCGGCGGCAAGTTTGATGCCTATGCTGAAATCGGAGAATACAGCGACGAGAAAGGTGTTCTGAGTTTAAACGTTGGCGATAACCTCAAGGGTTACATCGTCGATCAGAATGATCAGGGTTTTGTGATCGGTAAAAGCTTGACCAAGCAACACATGGATAAAGAATCCATCCGTGATGCTTATGACAAGAAGATGCCGGTGCAAGGCAAAGTCTATTCCGTCACCAAGGGTGGATTCAATGTTGATATCCTTGGCGCCAGAGCCTTTTGTCCCATATCCCAGATTTCCACTCATTCAGTGGAAGATGGTAGTGTCTTTATTGGCAAGACTTTGGATTTCCTGATTATCGAATGCTCGGATAACTGCCGCCGCGTTGTGGTTTCTCACCGCCAACTGGCAGACAAGCTTGATGCTGAGAAGAGAGAGGAAGCTCTTTCCAAGCTCACCATCGGTTCCACAGTCACCGGCAAAGTCGTTCGTATGACCGGCTTTGGCGCTTTCGTGGATCTGGGTGGAGTGGAAGGCCTGATGCACGTTTCCGAGATCTCCTGGCTTCATGTGATCAAGCCTCAGGACGTCTTGAAATCCAATCAGGAAGTGGAAGTAAAGGTTCTTGATATCAAGGGCGAGAAGATATCTCTTTCCATGAAAGCCCTGCAGGACAATCCCTTTACCGCTGCCATGAGTGACCTCAAAGAAGGCGACGTGGTAAATTGCCGCATTCTGCGTCTTCACAATTTTGGAGCCTTCGCCGAGCTCAAACCCGGCGTGGAAGGCCTGATTCCTGTCTCCGAGATCAGCCGCAACCGCAACATCTCCCATCCTCGTGAAATGCTCAAGGAAGGTGATTTTGTGCAGGTTCAGATCCTCCGGATAGACATGGACACACAAAAGATTTCTCTCTCCCTGAAAGCTCTTCAGGAAGATCCTTGGGTAAAGATAGACGAAGTCGTACAGATCGAGATTCCCTTTGAAGGTATCGTTGAAAGCTCCACAAACTTCGGAGTGTTTATCTCCATAGCCGATGGCGTCACCGGCCTTCTGCCCAGATCCAGAGTGCGCAAGACTGATAACTTCAAATCCGGAGACAAAGTAACCATGAAGGTTACAGCCTTGGATCGGGATAATCATAGGATTACCCTGGATTATATCGACCGCGGTCCGGATGAAGTGATCGAACAGCGTCAGTACAACGATCAACCCAGAGAACCCAGACAATACGATCCCAGCCGCCCGCCCCGGGATAACAACCGTCGTGGTGGTGGACGCTCCCGTTCCGATGAAGAATGGCGTAAGTATGCCAATCAGAAGATCGATAGCGACAATCCTTTCAAAGATTTATAAAGAAATAGATGCAGCCGAACCTGAACCAATTGGTCAAGCTTCGCAGAGAGAAGCTTGAGAAGATCAAAGCGCTCGGAATAGAGCCGTATCCCATCGAGTCTTCACGCAGCCATAAGGTTGCGGAAGTCTTGACGGACAGAGATGCTTGGCTGGCTGAAGAGCGGAATGTTACTCTGGCAGGCCGTCTGGTGGCAATGCGCCGTCAGGGCAGGCTGGGCTTTGGCAATCTGGAAGATGACAGCGGCAAGCTCCAGATCTACGTTCAACAGGATCTGGTCGGCGTGGAGAACTACGAGCTCTTCAAGCTTTGCGATGCCGGAGACTTCATTCAGGTTACCGGGACTATGTTCAACACCCAAGCCGGTGAGTATTCCATCAAAGTGAGCCACTTGGAGCTCTTGAGCAAAAACCTCCGCCCACTTCCGGCAGTAAAAGAGAAGCAGGTGGATGGCAAGACGGTTCGCTACGATGAATTTGCCGATATCGAGCTGCGTTATCGCAAGCGCTATCTGGATCTACTGCTCAATCCTGAGCACCGCAAGACCTTTGAAAAACGTTCTCATCTTATCTCTGCTATTCGCAGGTTTATGGATGATCTGGGCTATATCGAAGTGGAGACGCCCACTCTGCAACCGCTTTATGGCGGAGCCAATGCCAGACCCTTTGTGACTCATCACAATACTCTGGACGTGGATCTCTATCTCAGGATAGCCACGGAGCTCTATCTCAAGCGTCTGATCGTGGGTGGCTTTGAACGGGTTTACGAGATCGGGAAGAACTTCCGCAACGAAGGCATGGACCGCACTCATAACCCGGAATTCACTCTGATGGAATTCTATCAGGCTTATTCAGATCTGAATGGCATGATGGATATCTGCGAGCGGCTATTCAAGCATTTGGCCCGGGATGTGATCGGCAAGGATAGCTACCAATACCACGGCTCAATAGTGGATATCACCGGAGAGTGGACCAGAGCCACAATGACTGAGCTGGTCTCTCTGCACACGGGACAGGACTTTGCTAATTGGGACGAAGAGAGGCTTCTGGCCTTTTGCCGGCAGCATAAGCTGGAAATCCCGGCTGGATCGGGTCCTGGAAAGCTGATTGCACTGCTCTTTGAACACTTTGTGGAAGCAAAGCTGATTCAGCCCACTTTTGTCTGCGATTTCCCCAAGGAGATCTCCCCTCTGGCTAAAGCCAAGCCGGATAATCCTCTGCTTGCCGACCGCTTTGAACTCTTCATTGCCGGCAATGAATTTGCCAATGCCTTCAGCGAACTCAATGATCCCCTGGATCAGAGGGCACGTCTGGAAGCTCAGGCAGCTCTGCGGGCTTTGGGTGATGATGAGGCCAACGTGGTGGATGAAGACTTCCTGGAAGCCCTCGAGTACGGCATGCCACCCATGGGTGGACAAGGCATCGGGATCGACCGCCTGGTGATGCTCTTTACCGAAAACGACTCCATCAAGGAAGTGATACTCTTCCCGCAGATGAAACCCGAAACTAACTAACGATATATAAACGCACCAATTTACAATGAGTGAAGTCTCAGATCAGGCTTCACTCTTTCTTTTTGTGTAAAATCCCCTCCCCGGAGCTGTCCCGAAACCAGAAATCTTGCTATTTTGAGCAGTTGTTTGGGTCTAGTAAAGAGTATTCACTCGACTATGAGCTCCTGTTTGCTTGTCCCGAAACTACTTTCGTGAGAATCGTAAGTTTCGTGACAACTCCTCCAGACTTCGGGAGGATTTTAATCCGACCCCATGAACCCTTCATAGTGAAACAACCCGGAGGAGGATTGAAATCCCCCTCCCCAGTCCCGTTCCGGTAAATGGGAGAAGATCGTTAGTATACTACAAAGAAAACGGTGGTTGAAACCACCGCCTCTAATCTGAAAACCCGATCAATCGGGTTGGTAGCTCTGTTTGCTGTTCAATCTCAGAGTGTTTCTGCCAATTTGGATATATCGGGGTCCCCCAAAGCGGAATAAAGTGAAGCTTTGGGGTGAACTGGCAGACCAATGCAGCGAAGCAGCGCAGCACTCGTCACTGGTAACTTGTCACTTTCTGTTCACTGATCACTAATTTGTTTGTTTTTCTTGACCCAATTGACAGATATAGAATCTTGACCTAAGTTTATGCCAGAAAAAGGGGATTAATAGTAACTGATGAATATCATGGGATTTATCAATTTCTTCGGTGGACTTGCACTGTTTCTATTTGGTATGACCAAGATGTCCGATAATCTGCAGGCAGTGGCCGGAGCAGAAATGCGGCGTATCCTGAAAAAAATCACGGACAAGCCCTGGAAAGGTGTTCTGGTAGGCGTGGGAGTGACCAGCCTGATCCAAAGCAGTTCCGCTACAACCGTGATGTTGATAGGCTTGGTCAATGCCGGGATCATGAATTTGCAACAGGCTGTTGGTGTAGTAATGGGAGCCAATATCGGTACCACGGTTACGGCTCAGCTCTTAGCTTTTAACATCGGCAAGTTTGCCTATGGAATCATCATCGTCGGTGTGGTGCTGCTCTTCCTCAAGAAAAGCCGGGCGATGGAAAAATGGAGCGGGATTGTTCTTGGCTTCGGGCTCCTCTTCATCGGTTTGAATGTGATGTCTGCAGCAGTGGAACCTCTTAAGAATTCACAAATGGCACGCGATCTGATGACAAATGTGGCTGGGAACCCTTTTCTGGGTATTCTGACCGGTATGCTCTTTACCATGATTATCCAAAGCTCATCGGCTTCAATAGGCATCACGATGGTTTTGGCTTCAAACGGTCTGATTACCTACGAAGGCGCTCTCTACCTGGTGTTTGGAGATAATATCGGCACGACTATCACTGCCTGGTTGGCAGGAATGGGAGCAAACTACACTGCCAAACGAGTGGCTTTTGTTCATACTATATTCAACGTTTTTGGCACTTTGATCTTTGCCACTCTGACGTATTTGGGGGTCTACAAAGTCTTCATCAATTACATCACTCCCGGAAACGTCTATCTGGGTGAAAACATGGCTCGGCACGTGGCGAACTCCCATACCTTCTTCAATGTGCTGAACACATTGATCTTCCTTCCGCTGGCAGGGATTTTGGCTCACCTGGCTATCAAGGCCATACCCAAGAGCAAAGAAGACACACTATCATTGGGAGAGCCCAAGCATTTGGACTACAGGCTTCTGGGGGATTCAGAACTTGCTGTTGACCAATCCCTGAAAGAAATGCGGGAGATGTTGAGACTGGTTCGGAGAGCAGTGACCCTGTCCTATGAGGCTTACAGCGAAAAGAACTATCGCAAGCAGGCTAAAGTCCCCGTGATCGAGAGTGCTATTGACTCACTTCAGAAAGAGATTACTCTGTATCTGGTTTCATTGAATGAACGCTGTCATTCAGATATAGTGATCAGAAAAATACCCTCACTGTTGCATACTGTCAACGACATTGAAAAGCTGGGAGATTATGCTCTCGAGCTGAATAATATCCTCAATACGCAAATCCTGGGGCAACGTAACACATTATCCGTTAAACTGGAAGGAATGGTTTCCGACCTGCAGAGTAAAATGATGTATATGCTGGATCTCTCCATAGAGTATATGGAGTCACTCAAAGTGGATTACGTCTTTAAAATCATAGAGATAGAGGGACGCATCAACGAGCAGCATTTTAACCTTCGTAAGGAGGTTCTCCTGGGAATTCAGGATGGAAGCTGCGAGCCCAGCGGAGGATTGAACACAATAGATTTTATCGATACAGTGGAGATTTTTGCTGATAAGATGAAGAATCTGGTCAAAGCCGGTTCCCACGGATTTGTTTACAATCCCTCCGAGGATGAAGATCGTTTCCCCGAAGATTTTGAGGAAGACGACGATTGATGACCGGAGAGGCTGCGAGATTTAGCAGAAGCTTATTGACAAGAATAAAGCCCTTGGTATTCCTTGACCCAAATAAGAATTAGGGGTTACAGACAGTAAATGAAGCTCTTTGAATCGCACGCTCACCTGGATTTGCCGGATTTTGAATCAGACCGTGAATCCTTGATAAATAAATGCTTTAGCCATGGGATTGAGTATATCATAAACATTGGTTTCAACAAAGAGACCTCTATCAGTTCCCTGGAGCTGGCCAAGAAACATTTGCACATCTTTGCCACGGTGGGTTTCCACCCGCACGATGCCACCGATTTTGATGCAGAACTGATCAAGCGTCTTGCCCGGGAGAAGAAAGTGGTGGCAATTGGGGAGATTGGCTTGGATTTCTTTCGCAATCTCTCCCCGTATCCGGTTCAGCGCGAAGTCTTTGCCAATCAGGCACATCTTGCCGTGGAGTATGATCTGCCTGTGGTGATTCACGATCGAGAAGCGCATCAGGAATGCTACAAAATCCTGAAGCAGGAAGGCGTGAAAGAAGCTGTGTTCCACTGCTTCTCGGGAGATATCATCTTTGCTCAACAGGTGCTGGACGCAGGCTGGATGGTGAGTTTTACCGGATCAATTACCTATGCCAATTCTCACATGGAGGATGTCTTGCGCATTGTGCCCATGGATCGTTTTATGATTGAAACCGATTGTCCCTATCTCCCTCCGCATCCGCATAGGGGAAAGAGGAACAGTCCACTGTATTTACCCTTGATAGCCGAGAAAATTGCTGCGGTCAAGGAAATCAGCCCGGAAGAAGTGGCCAAGGCTGCCTTTGACAATGCCTATCGCTTTTTCAGGATTCCACCCGATCCGGTGAAACCGGCTCATCACAAAGCAGGTCATAAGAAATGAAAAGTACATTGCTAACTATGTGTCTGATAATCCTGGCGATAGGTTTGTCTGCCGGAAACTCTGTTTTTGCCTATGACGGTTATCCTGTGCAGTTTTATGGCAGGGATATCTATAGCATGGGTATGGGGGAGACCGGCTCCAGCGACGTTTTCAGGGTTAACAACGGTTATGCCAATCCGGCGCTTTCCAGCGATTCCAATCTGTCTCTCTTCTCCACTGGGTTGATCCTGGGCTGGACCCGATACAGTAGCGAGACAGCGGCTCAGGGAGAGCAGAACTTCACAGATAACTCTCTGGATCTGCCCTATTTCAGCATGAGCATCCCCTACCGTAAACACCGCTTTGGCTTTCAATTCAATTCCTTTGCCTCTGGTCTGGTGAGTAACGAAACAAGCTGGGAAGACAGCGCTTCGGGTCTGGACATCACAGAACAGCAAGAGATGGATCGTTATATCTACAGGGCAGATCTGATATATAGCTACAGGCTGCATGGTCTGAGCCTGGGTCTGAGCGGCAATTTCTATTTTGGTCATGAGACTCATAGCTTTGTTCAGGAAAGCGGCAGCGGGATCTTCGATGTCCGGGAGCAGCTTATCCGCAAGTATAAGAACACAACAGCAACTATGGGTGCGATCTACAAGCTTCCCAAGCTGGCTTTTGGGGCGTATTACACGATGCCTGTCACGCTCAAGGGAGATCTGGTTCGCACTTCCATTCATGAAGTAGAAGATCCCGTCGATTACGAACAAGAGCTTCCGGCTCAGCTATCTGCATCGGTCACAGCCCTACCTTCCAGAACCCTTAAAGTGGCTGCAGATTTGATCTATGAGGATTGGACTTCTATTCGGACAGATGGAGCTCAAAGCCTGAAATTGGGCTTGGGAGTGGCTTATGAGCCGGTTCGGGAGGAATATGAGACTGGATTTGGCAGAATTCCCTTCCGGGCTGGAGCATCCTGGAGGAAGCTGCCCTTCAAGAGCCAGAATGGCACAGAGATCAACGAGCTGTCTCTGAGCACCGGAGTCAGTTTCAAGCTGGCACGCCTAGCCAATCGTTTGGATCTGGGTTTTCAATACACCCGCCGAGGAAGCGTTGCCGATAACGGGCTGATGGACAATTCCTTCATGCTGATGATCGGCATGACGGGTTTTGACATTCTTACCAAAGCTCCGGATCGGAAAGCTCCCAGAGAAATCCCTCTGGCTGAGGAGTTGTAAGGATGGTAAACCGATGGCGCTTGCCAGAGTCAAGTGAGACCGACCTCCTAAAACAGATTCTGGAGAACCGGGCCTACGAAGCAGATTTTCTGAGGGGTTCGCTTGCCGATCTGCCGGATGAATCACTGCTGGCTGGGATCAGAGATGTTGCCGGCCGTCTGCAGGAGGCACTGTATAAAAACGAACCTCTGGTGATCTTTGGACACGATGATCCTGATGGCATCACCAGCACCTATATACTATACCAGTTTTTAAACTCATGTGGATATCAGAAGCACGTGTATTACATCCCCAACCGCAATCTGGAGCCACATGGAATCCAGGCTTCTCTGATAGAGTTTGTGCGGGCTGGGGGCTATAAGTTAGTTATCACTGTTGATAATGGAATCAGTGCCTTTGAGGGCGTAACCGAGCTCAATAATCTGGGGGTTGAAGTCTTGATCACAGATCATCACCTCATACAACCTGATCAATTGCCTCCTGCCCATGCCATCTTGAACCCTCAGTTGGCTCATTGCGAGTATCCGTACAAATCCTTGGCAGGCGTGGGAGTGGTTCTGCTGCTGATACGTTATCTGAGCAAAACCCTGGAGCATGAAGTGCCCCGTTCCAGCTATTTCTGGACTGCTGTTGGCTCACTCGCAGATAAGGTTCCCATGACGGGAGTGAACCGCATCCTCGTGCGGGATGTGATTGATCATTGGGATAAGATCAGCGACAACACGATAGACTTTCTGCTGCGGAACTATCCCCGGGTGGATTCACCTACAACAGTCTTCAATTTTATTCAAAACACCTCTCGCCTCATTGCCAATGGACGTGAAGAAGCTGGGCAGCATACTGCCATCCGTTTTATGTTGGAGCTTTCCGACGCCAAGGCCGATCTGTTTCAGGAGCTGGAGCGCCAGAAGAACAGCTGGGAACAAGAGCTGAACAAAGTCTTTGGCTTCATGGACAGGCTGATTAGTGGCTATCAGGGACAGGCTTTTGTTTATTATGACGATGACGATATGATCTCTTACAGCCTGCTGGGAACCGCTGCCACCTATGTGGTCAACAACCTGGGTATCCCCACCATCATGCTGAAGCTGCACAATGGCGCACTGGTCTGTGAAGGAAGGTGTGGAGAAGGTTTCAATATGGTTGCTGCCTTTACCCATTGCAAGGCTCACCTGAACCAGTTTGGCGGGCATGTGAAAGCAGCAGGGTTCAGCATGAAACCGGAAAACTATGATGACTTCCTAAACTGCTTTAATGACTACCTTGATATGAACCAAGTTGCCGAGGACGAGCTGGAGAAAAGGCCAATAGATGCCTCCATATCATTACAGGAGCTTAGTAGTGAAAACTGGCAGAAGCTGGAGCAACTCCTGCCCTGGGGCATGCAAAATCCCGAGCCGGTTCTGCTTTTGGCACCCTGCAGCCTGTTGGATATCCAATCCCGCTTTATGCTGGATAACAATAGCGTTTCGGTGCGGGAACAAAAGAACTGTCATTTTATCGTTAACTGGAAATCGCCCAATCTAATCCGTATCCTGGATTTTTATGAGGCTTGAGTAGGAGTTGATGGCTTTGTTCAAACTGAGTGAAACCATCAGAAAGTCAATCCACCTGAGTTCTCTCGTGATTCCCTTTGGCTACAGGTACGTGGTTGGTAATCGTAAGACTCTGGGTTTCATCCTGTTGCTACTGGCACTTACAGTCTCTTTGATTATCGAGTTTTCACGATTTCGCCAGAAATCCTTTCGCAAGAACTTCATGCGTCTTTTTGGTTTAATTCTCAGAAAGCATGAATGGAAAGACTTCACGGGAGCCACCTATCTGATCTTCTCTGGTATGTTGTGCATCGCCTTCTTTGAACCTCTGATAGCTTTCTGCTCAATAGCCTTTCTATCAATCGGCGACACAGCCGCTGCCATGGTGGGCATAAACATGGGGAAGCGCAAGTTTCTGGGTATGAGCAAGTCCCTGGAAGGCAGCCTGGCGTGTTTTGTGACAACCTTTAGCTTCGGACTCATCTTCTTCTGGGATCGCCCCGCAATGGCGCTGTTTGGTGCCATGGCTGCGACCGTGGCCGAAGTCTGGGAGATTCCGGTGGATGACAACGTCAAGATTCCCCTGATCTCCGGCCTGGTGATGTCTCTTCTATCCGTGTTCATCAAGTGAGGATACCATGCTGATCAGTTTTGTAATACCAAGTTTAAACGAGGCAGAGTCCATCAGGCAGCTTACTGCAGAGATTCTGGCTAGTGTTGGTACCCACAGTTATGAGATCATCTTTATCGATGATGGCAGCCGGGATTCCAGCCCCGAGATTATGCGGGCTCTGGCCGAGGCAAATCCTGGTATCAAGGTGATTCAATTCAGACGAAACTTTGGCAAAGCAGCCGCTCTGCAACAGGGTTTCCTGGCAGCAGAGGGAGAAGTGGTATTCACTCTGGATGCTGATCTGCAGGACAACCCCATAGAGATCCCCCGCTTTCTTGCCAAGCTGGATGAAGGTTACGATTTGGTTTCCGGTTGGAAGAAGAAGCGTCATGACCCCTTGCACAAGACTCTGCCATCCAAGCTGTTCAATTACGTGACGGCCAGAACCTTTGGTCTGAAGTTAAAAGACTATAACTGTGGCTTCAAGGCCTATCGTAAACCCCTGGTTAAAGAGCTTAATCTCTATGGTGAGATGCACCGCTATATCCCTGCTTTGGCTCATGCTTTGGGATACCGGGTGGGAGAACTGGCCGTGGAACACCGGGCCAGGCAATTTGGCAAGTCCAAATATGGGATTGAACGCTATCTGCGTGGTTTTTTTGATCTTCTTACGGTCAAGATGGTTACTCAATACGTTAAAAGCCCGCTCTATCTCTTTGGCAGAATTGGTTTGATCTCGACAATGCTGGGTTTGGTTCTTAGCATCTATCTGGCAGTATTGAAGATATTCTACGGACAGCCGCTCAGTAACCGTCCCTTGCTATTCCTGGGTATGCTACTGATCATCACAGGATTCCAATTTATCTCTCTCGGTTTAATCTCGGAACTGATTATCAATCGGGTGAGTTCCTCCCGTTCCCTGCCCATCTCTCTGGCTTCCACCCTTAATCTGGGAGAAGAAGTGGAGAGGAAGCTCTACAGGCACACCCAAAGAAGTGAGCAGGATCGTGAATAAGCTCGAAAGCTTCTTCCTGAAAACCTATATGAAGCATCCAAAGCGCAACTTAATGCGCTTTAGCTTTGTATTCATGGTTCTGGGCATCGTGCTCTCTGTGGCTATACTCAGTGCCGGATTGAACCTCTTCGAGGGTTATGAACGCACTCTCAAAACTGTTCTCCTGGATAGCTTTGCGCACATAAACCTCACAAATTCGTTTAGTGGATACATGGACAGGGATAAGGCTCTGGATATCGCCAAGCAAATGAGCTCCAGGCAGGAAGTGATCTCCGCTACTCCCTGTTTGTCTTATTCAGCAATGGTGCGGAATCAGGACAAAGTACGCGGGGCTATGATCCGCGCTTATGCTCAGTTGCCAGGAACCAAAGCAGATGTGCCCTATATCAAATACCTGAGCCCGGGATATGGTGCTCTGAACGAGGGTTCCGTTTACATCGGCCACTACATGGCAAAAGAATTGGGTTTAGCCCGGGGTGACAGCATTACAGTGATCTATCCCCAATTGGATCGGATCAGCATGCTGGGGCTGATGTCCAGCGAACACAGCTATACAATTGCCGGAATCTATCGTTCAGGCTATTATGAATACGATCGTTCAGTACTGATCACGACGGCTCTGGCTGCTCAATCCCTTCTCATGATTGGAGATCAGTACACCAAGATAGAGATTCGCCTCAAACCAGCCTTTGTGGATAGAGCCAAGACTTTGGCAGATGTATATTCGGCACAATTGGGACACAGCATTGTAGCTCAGCCCTGGACAATCAGCAGTGAAGGTCTCTTTAGGTTGATCAAGATGGAGAAGTGGCTGATCTTCATCATCTTTAGTTTTCTGGTGCTGATTGCCGGGATAAACGTGATAAGCGCAGTAATCACTATCATCTACGACAAGAAAAACGAGATAGCAGTGCTAAAGACAGTCGGCGCCAGCCAGAACAGCATCAAGCGCTTGCTCTTTTTCAGAATAGCCCTGGTAGGCATATTCTCGATAGTTCTGGGACAGATCACAGGAGCCCTGCTCTCAGTTCTGATCGTGAACCAAAACATCTACAGCTTGAAAGGGGAAGTGTATTTCATAGACAGATTGGCCATCCACATCTCTCCCCTCAACCAGTTGGTGATTCTGGCTGTGTCCAGCGCTCTGATCTTACTCTGTATCCTCATTCCACTCAGGCGCATAGACCGTCTGCAAATCATTGAACTGCTTCGCAATCCATAAGAGGTATTGATGCAAATAATAGCCGCAAGGCACCTGGCAAAATCGTATACAGACAGCTCTCAACGCATAGAGGTGCTTAAAGATATCAATCTGGAACTGGATGCTGCTGACCTGGTGAGTATAACCGGAAAGAGTGGCAGCGGTAAAAGCACGCTCCTGCACATCCTGGGGCTCTTGGATCAGCAGGACAAAGGCACAGTGCTGATCAATGGGGAAGAGGTCTCCGCCTCTGCCAAGAGTGCTGCCAGGATACGAAACCGTGATCTGGGCTTCGTGTTCCAATTCCACTATCTGATCGAAGACCTGACCGCAGAAGAAAACGTTGCTCTGCCTCTCCTGATCGAGGGGACAAGTCACCAGAAGAGCCTGGAAAGGGCTCGTGAACTGCTCTGCGGCTTTGGCTTGGGCGAACGGTTGAGACACTATTCCAACCAACTCAGCGGAGGAGAGCAGCAGCGCGTCTCCCTGGCCCGGGCTTTGGTAAATAGACCCAAGCTAGTGCTGGCAGACGAACCCACTGGTAATCTGGACCCCGATAATTCACTTGAGATCTGGAACACTATTCTCAGGCTCAACAAGGACTTGGGGCAAGCCTTCATAGTCATCACCCACGATCATGAAGCTGCAAAACTAGCTTATAAAACCTACGCACTCGATCATGGAGTCCTGAAGCCTAACTAAAGCCATGAAACGCCATAGAAAGTTCCTGATCCTGATTGCGCTGTTACTTGTGGTAAATAGCGCTTTCTTTATTGCCTGGTATGGTTTTAACCTAAAGGGTAAGGTCAGGAATATCGCCGAACAAGAGATCGGCAAGGCTTTAGGTGGAGAGGCAAGAATCGGAGAGCTGAATTTCAGTGAGCGTCAGCTCATAGCCCGGCGGTTCAGTTTCTCTGCACCTGATTCGAGCCTGGAGATCAGGGTGAGTGAGGTGAGAATTCGGTATAACCTGCTCAAAGTGATCACCAGTGGCTTCAAGATCCGCAACCTGTTGGAAAGAGTGGAAGTAGAGTCTCCCATCGTGAGTCTGAGGATTCGTCCAAAAGCGGATGAGGAAGATAGGAAGCCATCCAAACCCTTTGAAATTCCCAATCTTCTACCCTATTTCAAGGAGATCAGCCTGAGCCGGGGAGTGTTCAACCTCGATCTGGAGCTGGATCTCAAGCTGGTAAATGATGGTAGTCTCAAGCTGGTGGATAGCTTTGAAGAGCTGGAGATCAGCGCAATCAATAAGAAAAGCACCAGTTTCAACCTTTCCGGCATCTCTGCCAATCAAGGCCGGCTTGAACTGAGCGGCGAGCTGGATAATGGACGTTTGGTGATGGCAGAGGCGGATCTATCTCACTACGATCCACTGATTGCATACCATCCGGATATCAAAGGTTTTAGCACCGATCTTAGCCTGAGGGCAGAGGCCAATCAAGCCAAACGTGGCGGTCCTTATAGCCTGAGTATCGATCTGGGCTTGGCTGGTACAAAGGCCACTCTTCTGGATAAATATCCCCTTCAGCTTGCTTCCCTCCTGGTAAACGGGAATGAGCATAAAGTCCATGCGGACATCTCTGGTTTAAGCCTGAATCAAAGTAGCCTGGAAGGTTACCTCGAGATCACCGATCTCAACCGTGATCTGGGTCTGGAGGGCAGTTTGTCTCTGGGCTCATTTGATCTGGCATTTCTGGAGCAAGGCTTGAGCGGTTCGGTCAATGCTGAGTTACAAGCCAGCGGGACTCTGAAAGAGCCACTGCTCAGCCTGAGAGCCGATGCTACCCGAGTTGCCTACCAGGAGTGGGAACTCAATGACCTGGCTATCAAAGCCGAGCTGCAGGATAGAACTGCTCGTGCAGAACTACTTTCCGGCAGATGGAACAACCAGGCTCTGGAAGCAGAGGCCAGCTTTGATCTTGCTACTCACAGGCTCATAGGCACTTTATCAACCTCTGCCATACAAAGCTTTGGTCACGAACTTCTGGCCTATGGATCAGCAGCTTACGATCTGGACTTCAATCAAGGGCTTCCCATGGGCACTGTGAAGCTGGAGAACATTGATTTTAGCTATGAATTGCTGGAACTGGCCGGCTTGGAAGGAGAGATCCGCTTGATCCCCCTGAAGCTGGAAGGCCATGCTCCCAAATATATGGCAGATGCCAAATTACGTAGCCCAGATGGCTATTATCTGAACGTCCTGGGCGACATCCTCTCACGTCAGCTCATGGTCGATATGGATTTGCTCTCTCTGGATCTGGCACAGCTTTATGCCAATGACCTCCTGCAGCGCTTCAATCCCATTGTAAGTGGAGCTTTCAGAGCCTATATGGATGGCAACCAGATCGTTACCGGAAGTAACTTCAATCTCGATCTGAGTGGAGATTTTCACTTCAATTCCGATCTTCAGCTCTCTGCAGCCTATAATCTGGCCACCGGGAAAGCCAGCCTCAATCTCACAGGCTCTGATGGACGCTTCAATGAAGAAGAAGTCAACCTGCAACTCACTGCTGATTACACTGGAAGCGACATCAATGTCTATGCCTTCCGGATCAACGACCTCATCAGTCTCAGTGGCTCAATGGATCCCCGAAACAGAGCAGATATGAGCTTTGACCTGGCAGTAATGGATCTGCAAAGAGAGAACATTACCAAGCTATATCCGCCTTTGGAAGAATTGCTTCCGCAGTTTGGAAGCCTTAGTCTGAGAACTGCATACAACTGGGAAGAAAGTGGAGAGATCGATGCAAATCTTAGTCTTCGGGAGCTGATCCTGGAGGGACTGCAGCCCTTATCCGGCCAGATAAAACTGCAAGGTCCGCCTCAGGCTTGCCTGGCTGAAGGTAAGATCAGCAGTGGGACTAGCGTCCTCGGCTTGTTGTCTGCAGATGTGAGTATTGCGGAGCAAACTGCTGTTGATGCCAGGCTGCGGCTCAATAATCTCAAGCTGAACAATCTGCTGACCGATAGCCCGGTTCAAGCCAGCATAACAGGCATCGTTGCTGCATCTTACACAGATTTCTTGCGCAATATAGAACAGCCTAACCTCATGGTCGATCTGCAAGCCAGAGCCCTGGAACTGCCAGGATTGGAGCTTGATCAGATTGATCTTGTGGCCCAGCAGCAAGCCAACCTCCTGATTGTAGATGCCATTTCTGCTGTAAAAGAAGGCTTAGTCGATCTCCGGGGTTCCGGAGCCCTGGATTACAACTTCATCTCCAACAGCTATTTTGAGGGGAACCACACCCTGAACCTGAATCTGAGAGGAGAGCTCTTTAACTGGCTGCATAAGAAGGTCGGCTACATTGTTGATGCTTCCGGGAATTCTGTGATGCAGGCCAGCTTAGGAGTCCGGGAAGAGCAGTTTGTGGTTACCAGTGGAAGCATTCAGGTGAATCAGGGACGTCTGGTCTTGCAGGATCAGCCTGAATCCATTCACAACATCAATCTTTCTGCTCATATCACGGATAACCGCCTCTTCTTAGAGCGCTTTTCCGCTCGGATGGGGGAGGGGGAGCTGAGGGTCAGCAACTACTTCTCGGAAGATGAGAGCAACCATTTTATGGCGGCAATGCTGGATCTGGGCATCTTCCGCTTAAGCATTGATGATCCCGGCATCCTGGTCAGCGTTCCGATGTTTACTCCCACACGTTCACTTTCTCAGCTCACTTTGAGTGGGTTGGATCGGGATTTTGCCACCGTCATGGGTCCCTTCGACGATATGAAGATCATGGCCAATGTACTGGTCTCCCGGGCCACAGTCACCTATCCCCCCAATACAGATAACCTTCTGAGTCTGATCTATTCAGTACGGGATGCCGCTCTGAGGCGCAATGTGGAGGATCCTCTTCCTCTGCCCTTTAGCATGGATCTACTTGTAAGAATCAAGGATAACGTGAGCTACGTAACCTATCCTGCAAATATCAGAGTGAATCCCGGCAGCTTCATCCACGTGCTATACGATGGCCAGATTTGGAGTGTGCAGGAAGCAAATTTCAGTTCAGAATCAGGAACTCTGGATTTCTTTGGCACTGTCTTCCAAGTGGATAACGTGGATGTCGCGATCATGGAAGCGCAAGACCTGATGCTGATCCAGGGAAACCTGACCCGCCGAGCGCCCGATGGCACCATCATCAATCTCAATATCAATACCGATAACGATACCAGCAAAGCTTTCCTGGACAGGCTGCAGCTCACCTTGTCCAGTGACAATCCACAGGATCGCACCATCTCGCAGATTCTTTCCAGAGTGCGATATGAGAATCCTCCCATCGATCCGGACTTGCAGGAACGGGAGTCCAATTTCTCCACTGATGCAATCAATCTGCTCTCCGGAAACCTCAATTCTGCCTTTATCTCCCCAATTCTCTACCCCTTCGAGAATTCTGTTCGAAGGCTATTAAAACTAGATGCCTTCAGTATGGATTTTGGCTTTATTCAAAACTTGGTAAACGAGTATTCCAACAACTCAGATCAAATGGCAGAATATACTGATATGCAGCAGGTTACTTCAGACATCGTGCAGTTCAGCTCGGCTATTCTACTGAACAACCTGTCTCTGAGCATGAGCAAGTATCTCTTCAGTCGCTTCTATGTGGATTACAAATTGACGCTTCAGGAAGCCACTGATCTGCAGCAAAATACGGCTCTTCTGATCTCACATGATACTTCTCTGAGAATGATGTTGCCCTGGGCTCTCAGGCTCACCTACAACCTGAATTATGAGGCTACCGGCCAGGGATTGAGCCATGGGCTGATGCTCTATCGCTCCTTCAGATTCAGGGGGCTGTAATAAATCCTTTGACAAAAAACAGCCTCATCCAAAGCTTGCGAAAATGATTATTTATCCCCCTAGGAGGAATAATGGCTGAATTAGATAAGAGCACAGCCGCCGATGTTAACAAGAAAGCCGTCGCAGACGGACAAAAAAACGAGCAATTAGGTTCAGGTAAAAAGATAGGCTTGGTCGAAGCCATGCTGATCTTGATGCTGGTGGGATTGGTCTTTATCTTTATCTTCCCCATGCAGCAACTGAAGGTTGATAAAGCTGCTGAAGCAGCCGCCAGGCTCAAGATAGCTCCTCTGGTAGATAAGTTTGAGGTAGTAACTGCAGCCATGGAGCAATACAAAGCCAACGATCCCTTTGGCGAATATCCTTTTACCATTGAAGAGCTGAACCTCACCGGAGTCAATTCAGACGAGTTCACTTTCAGCTACGATTCTGAAAGTAAGAAGGTTATTGCAACTTCCCTCGAAGCCTATGGTAAAGCAGACATTAAAGTGATTTATTCACTTGAAGATAAAACATACGAGGTCGAAGATCCCACACCTCTGAAGAAACCCACTATCAAAAACGAGTGGCTAATCTAAGATCACTGAACAATTTGAAGTAAAGAGCCGATCCTCCGGGATCGGTTTCTTTTTTTATATTGCTATCTGAAAGATAACAGCATCACTGCTACCTGCCCTCTCGCTCGTCCTTCATTCATTGCTATAGTGATTCCTTAGCGATCCTTTAGCGATCCCTTAGTGAAAGCTAAGGAATAGCTTATTCTATAGTAAGTTATGGATAAAGGGCGTAATGAGGGGCTAATCTGTTTGCAAAGATAGGCAGATAGGACATCTATTGGTCTGCCAAACTCCGATTTGGCAGAAACTTCTCCTGAGAGATGGGTAGGGCAGATAGGGTATCTATTGGTCTGCCAAACTCCGATTTGGCAGAAACTCCTCCTGAGAGATGGGTAGGGCAGATAGGATATCTATTGGTCTGCCAAACTCCGATTTGGCATAAACTTCTCCAACAAGATCGACTCCTTGGAGAACTTCCCTGTTGATCCGGTCGATCCAGCCATCTGCGTTCTATTTATTGAACCAAGCGAACCTAAAGCTTCTGTACCAGGAAGCCGTTGTCATAGAAGGTATTTCCCCAGCCAAACTGCACCCGGTAATCACCCCGGCCGGCAGGGAAGGTCACTGTGAGGGTGAAGCGTTTGCCGCCCATCCAGGATGGCCTTTGAATCTCGGCTCCTTCCAGATACTCGTTGTCGTTCACAAAGAACTTCACGGAGGCATCCGGGTAGCGGATGGTAGCCACCAGATCCCGACCCGGTCGGGGAGAAAGGTATTCAAAGTCCAAGCTCAGTCTATTGGCTCTGGTTCGGAGGGGCAGGGGCGTGATAAGCTTCACGATGGGAGTGCCAAAGTTCTGTGTGGCAAAGAGCTTACGTCCACTCACCACCACTCCCACTCCTATATGGGTGAAGTCGCGATTGAGGATATTGGCACGGTGTCCGGGGCTCTCCATCCAGCCTTGTACTATCTCTTGGGAAGAGAAGCGTTTGCGGCTATCCTCTATCTTGTAGAGATTCTCACCAATACTTACCAGCATGATCTGAGGATATAGCCGTTCCTGGCGTCCGCCCACCTGCAATCCCTGGCGATCGGTATGATCAAAGAAGTCCTGATGCAGCATGTTACGGCTATGGCCTCGAGCCAGATCTGCCAAACCCGGTTCATAGATCAAGGCAGGTAGATTGTGCCGCACTCTTTCGCGATTGGTGTGTTCAAAGATACGTTGCTCAAATTCTGAGATGGATAACCTGACCGCTCCCAGCGTTCCCAGCCAAAGAATAAATACTATGCCAGTGAAGAATTTCGCCATGCCTCTGCTCCTAGAATCTGAACTGCAAGCCCACCTGTCCATCTTCAAAGTGGAGGTGAATTCTCTCCTTCTCGGCCTCAAAATCCACCAAATGTGCATCTATCCAGGCGTCGATCACAGATAGTGCCGTGGTGATTCCCATCCACCAATAGTCGCTACGCAAACGATCAGCATAATCATCGGCCTGGAGCTGGTAATATTGCTGGTCAAAGGGATTGGCTGTTTGATTCGCAAGTGATTGGAAGTCCTTCTTTTTGGCATTATGATGCAGAGCTGTGCCTATCAGGTAGCCCTGAACGCCAATCACAATACCGGCCTTGACGTATGCCTTGTTGTAAATCTGACCTCCACCGGGCAGGATCAGGGAATATGCTCCTGCCCGGTAAGGCCGGCTGATCTCTAGTGCTGTCAGGCTTGCCAGGGTGACAAGCAGCAGCAGAGAGAGGATAAGCTTTTTCATATCTGATAGTTAATTATGTGGAAAGACCCCGGTCGGCACCACGGACAAATTCCACAAAAACCTTTTGTTCCGGACAGAGATCTGTTCTTTGGTCGCATAAAGCAAGTGCTTGGCTGGTATTGAGTCCCTTACGGTAGAAGAGGTTGTAGACCTCCTTGATCTGAGCGATAGTTTCATTGGAAAAGCCTTTACGCATCAGACCAACGCTGTTTAAACCAACAGTCTTGTAAGGGTTGCCCTGGCCACGGGTGTAGGGTGCGATGTCTTTTTTAATCGCAGAAGCTCCGCCCACAAAGGCATGAGTGCCAACGTGAACAAACTGATGCAAAGCTGTTTGTCCGCCGATTGTGGCAAAGTCTCCTACATGAATGTGTCCAGCCATTTGCACCGCATTGGCGATCACGCAGTTGCTTCCAACCTGGCAGTTATGGGCAATGTGCATATATTCCATCAGGAGGTTTCTATCTCCCACCACGGTATCTTCTGCCATTTGGTTGGAGCGGTTGATAGTGACGAACTCCCGGATGGTGTTGCTATTGCCAATGCGTAGCCGGGTAGGTTCTCCACCGAACTTCAGATCCTGAGGATCTGTGCCCAATACGGCATAGCTGAAGATCTTGTTGTCATCACCAATGGTCGTGTGGCCATCAATGATCACATGGGAAACTAAGGTGTTATTTTTTCCCAATACCACATTATCGCCAATGATGCAATATGGGCCTATCTTACAGCCCTCGCCGATTACAGCAGTCTGGGGAACAATAGCTGTGGGGTGGATTTCAATCATTTGTTACGCTCCTGTATCATCGCCATAAAGTCTCCTTCTGCCACTTTTTCTCCATCTACAAAGGTATCTCCATGCATCTTTGCCAGATTGCGCTTCAGAGAAATAACCGTCAGTTCATAGCGGAGAGTATCTCCGGGCAGGACGGGTTTGCGGAACTTAACGTTATTGATGGAAGCAAAATAGGCCACGTAGTCCTGAGGGTTCTCCAATTGATTCAGGAGGATGATGCCTCCTGCCTGAGCCATTCCTTCGATGATCAGCACACCGGGCATGATGGGATGGCCGGGGAAATGCCCCTGGAAGAACGGTTCGTTGATCGTCACGTTCTTGATGCCGACCAGCTTCTCATCGGGTGTAAACTCAATAATCCTATCTACCAATAAGAAGGGATAGCGATGAGGCAGGATGGACATAATGGCATTTATATCAAAGACCACGTCTTTGCTTTTCTTCTTCTGATATATTTGTTTCAGTTCGTTGGTCTTCTGGATCTGGCGAAGCTTCTTCACCAGCTCCACATTGGTCTTGTGTCCGCTTCTGGCTGCCAGGATATGGCCTTTGATGGGGAGCCCCAGAAGTGCCATATCACCCAGGAGATCGCAGACTTTGTGGCGCACAAACTCGTTGTAGTAACGCAGAGCATGGCTGTTCAGGATGCCTTCATCGGAAACGGTCACCGGTTTGTGATAACCAAAGATGTCCTGAAGCTGCTTGAGCTCCTCTTCCTTCATGTCTGGCTCGCCTATCACCAGGGCATTCTCCAGAGAACCTCCCTTGATCAGGCCGGCTTTTTTGAGGTAAAGAATCTCATTGATAAAACAGAAAGTACGGGCTCCGGCAAACTCCTTCTCATAAAAATCCAGGCTGGGAAGCCAAGTGTATTGGGTGCCCAGATAGGGATGCTTGTAATCTATCATGAAGGTTACTTTCAGCTCGTTGGAAGGGATGATCACGACGTCAACATTCTCTTCCGGAGCGGAAAAGCTGATGGGCTTATCCAGCTCAAAGAAGACCCTTTCGGAATCTTGCTGGACTATCCCGGCTTGCTTGATAAGATTGAGGAAGACGATGGGAGAGCCGTCCGCAACGGGGGCTTCTGGTCCGTCGATCTCGATGCGGATATTGTCTATCTTGAGTCCCTTGATGGCGGAAAGACAGTGCTCGATTGTGCCCACTGTGGCGTTCTTGATGCCTATGGTGGTTCCCCTCGAGATATCCACCACGTGGTCGATATCCGCAGGAATCTCTGGTTTGTCGGGCAGATCGACCCGGATAAAGACTATGCCTTCCTCGGGGCCTGCTGGTTTAAATCTGATCGTAGTGATCTCTCCGGAGTGCAGGCCAATGCCTGTGTAGGATATCTCCGAAGCTATGGTATGTTTATACTCCATTAGACTCTCCTGGGCTCTGTCTTATTTCTTGGACCTGAGGTGGCTCTTATAGATCTCAGGCAGGCTCATTTGAGCGGCAAAGACTCGCTTCATAAGGTTTGCATCACGGGCTGGACAGCCCAGGTAACGGGCATCTTCGGGAACGTGGTTGCTAATGCCGGATTGAGCTCCCACCATAGCGCGGTCTCCAATCTTGATGTGTCCGGCGGCACCAACCTGGCCAGCCAGATAGACGTAATCTCCCACAATGGTGCTGCCGGCAAGGCCAACCTGAGCGCAAAGAATGCTGTGCTTACCAATCACGCAGTTGTGGCCGATCTGCACGAGGTTATCGATCTTGGTGCCTTCTCCGATGATGGTAGCACCTAGTGTGGCACGGTCGATTGTGGTATTTGCTCCGATCTCGACATCGCTGTGTATTTCCACTGTGCCGATCTGGGGTATCTTGACCTGTTTAGCACCCACCAACAGGAAGCCAAAGCCATCTGCACCGATAACGCTGCCGGAGTGGATGATTACTCTATCTTCCAGTGCACAGTGATCGTAAAGCTTTACCCCGGGATAAAGGTGGCAATCTTTACCCAGCGTGCTGCCTTCTCCCAGATAACACCCAGCATCAATAATGCACCCATCACCGATGCTCACTCCTGCTTCAATCACTGCATTAGCACCGATCGAGACTCTATCTCCCAGCTTTGCCTCATTAGAGATCACAGCCAAAGGAGATATCTCCGGCAAGAAATCCCGGCTTTCCAAGACCAGCCAGATGCTCACCAGAGTCATCAGAGCCAGATAGGGCTTGTCTGTGAGAAGCAGGTTACGTCCTGAAAACTCTCCGGCATGAGCCGGCATGCAGATAATAAGACCGGCCCGAGACTTTCGCGAAGCTTCCAGATATTTGTCCTGATCCACAAAGATAATGGAGCTCTCCACAGCATCTTCTGCTGTGCCCACAGAGTCAAAGCGCAGGCTTTCGTCTCCGCGGTACTCTCCACCAGTATTGACTACCAGGTCTTTAACAGCCAGTGATAGCTTGAATCTTTTCATTAGAGCTTAGTTTTGTCCTTCTTCTCTGGGCTCGCCTGTAGCATTTTGCAGGGGGTTACGAGGATCAGCGGGGATTAGGGGAGTTACTTCTGGTTCTGTTGGGGCAACAGTATCACGGTTCAGCTCCAGTATGACCTGCTCTGTGATATCCAGGCTTGGCGCTACATAAAGAAGAACCCCATAGCTGGTATCCAGAATCATGGTGTAGCTTTCGTCCTGGGCAATGCTGTTTACTATGTTCTGCACTTTCAAAGTAAGAGGTTCAAGGAGCTCGCGATAGCGTTGTTCCTGTCTGCCGCCTTCACCAAAATATTCTTCGATGAAGCGTCCCACTTCTGCCTTCTTGGCATCGATGCGAGCCTGAGCTTCACGTTTGGCCGCTTCATTACGGGTGAGGGATTCTATTTCAAACTCACGCTCCATGGTTCGAACTTCTTCGTCCATGCTACGCAATTGACTGCGCCAATTCTGCAGATCGAGGTTAAAGAGCCGGGAAATCTCCGCAGCTTCATTGCTTTGTGCCAAAACGCGGTCGGTATCCACCACGCCAAGTTTAACTGCCTGAGCATTGACTAAGCCAACCAGCCCAATTACCAGCATTAGTGCCAATAGTATTTTTTTCATTTTATCTCCTTGAATAGGCAGTCCCCGCCCGAAGACAGGGACTGCGTCAAGTTTCACACAATTAGTTTTTCGTCAATCAATTATCTCGAACTTAGGTTCCAGCACCTTCACAGCACGAACGTCATCCACTCTGCGCACGGGTGTGCTGAGAGGTGCATCGTGCAATAGTTCGGGATTCTCCTTGCATTCTCTGGCAATCTCAATCATCGCTTCAGCAAAGGTTTCCAAGGATTGCAAGCTCTCAGTTTCGGTGGGCTCAAACATCATGGCTTCAGGGATGATCAGAGGGAAATAGATGGTGGGAGCATGATAACCTTTGTCCAAAAGACGTTTGGCTATATCCAGTGTGCTGATTCCATCCTGTTTCTTCTGCCAGGTGCCGTCGGCCACAAATTCGTGCATACAATACTCTTTGTGTTGGATGTTGAAATAGGGTTCCAGTGCCTTCATCAGATAGTTCGCATTGATGATAGCATTTTCGGAGACTCTTCGGAGGCCCTTGGCTCCCAGCATCTTGATATAGATATAGGCTCTCACTGAGATAGCGAAGTTGCCATAGAAGCTGTGAACCTTGCCGATCGAGGAGGCCTCGTGACCATAATCAAAGAAATAGGTTTCGTCTTTCTTCCCGATCATGGGGATAGGCAGGAAGGGCAGCAGCTTTTCCACCACGCCCACCGGACCGGAACCCGGGCCACCCCCACCGTGAGGAGTCGTAAAGGTCTTGTGCAGGTTAAAATGCAGGATGTCAAAGCCGATCTTGCCGGGCTGGACAATGCCCAGCAGAGCGTTCAGATTCGCTCCGTCCATATACATCAGTCCATCCACAGAGTGGATCAACCTGCTGATCTCCTCAATCTGAGTCTCAAACAGACCCAATGTATTGGGATTGGTGAGCATAAAGCCAGCCACATCATCACCGATCACGGCTTTGAGGGCTTCCAGATCGACCCTGCCTTCGGCATTGGACTTGAGCTCAACCACCTCAAAACCTGCCAATGTGCAACTGGCGGGATTGGTGCCGTGAGCGCTGTCCGGCATAATGATCTTCTTCTTATGTGTATTGCCCTTGGCTTTGTGATAAGCTTCTATCACTTTCAGCCCGGTAAATTCTCCCTGTGCACCGGCAACCGGCTGCAAAGTAACACCAGCCATGCCGGAGATCTCTGCCAGATCCTGCTGCAGCTCATAGAGCAGCTCCAGGGTTCCCTGCAAAGTGGCTTCGGGCTGGTAGGGATGGACATTACCAAAGCAGCTATGACGCACCAGGCTCTCATGCAGCTTGGGATTGTATTTCATGGTGCAGGAGCCCAGAGGATAGAGTCCCTTTTCAATGAAGTGATTCAAATGGCTCAGGCCGATATAGTGACGCATCACATCCAATTCGCTGAGTTCAGGAAGCCTTGCCACGTTCTTGCGATGAAAACGGCTGGGGATCAAAGTATCCAAGGCCTTGTCACAATCACGCTTGGGCAGAGTGTAGCCTTTGCGGCCGGGGCTGCTGAGTTCAAATATCGTCTTAGGCATGGCTCACCTCCTTAAAGAAATCCACCAGGCTCTTGAGCTTGGCCATATCTTTGGTTTCGGTCACAGCGATCATCAGTTGTCCGGGAGCGCCAAAACGTCCCAGGTCAAGGCCGGGATAGATCCCGCAGACTAGAGCTTTTTCCACAATAACAGAGGCGGGAACGGGTGTGTTGATCACAAATTCCCGGAAGAAGCTGGCCTTGGGATGAGCTATTGAGAAACCGGGGATGGCTTTGATTTGCTCTGCCAGCCAGTGAGCTTTTTGAGTGCTCTGAGTGGCGACTTCGATCAGGCCCTGACGTCCCATCAGGCTCATATAAACCGTTGCTGCCAATGTGCAAAGAGCTTGATTGGAGCAGATATTGGAAGTGGATTTATCTCTGCGGATATGCTGTTCGCGAGCCTGCAGAGTGAGAGCATAGGCCCGGGCACCCACTTTGTCCAGAGTAGCGCCCACAATCCGTCCGGGCATCTGACGTGCCATATCCAGCTTGGAGGCAAAGAAACCAAAGAGCGGGCCGCCCATATTGATGCTATTGCCCAAAGCCTGTCCTTCACCCACCACGATATCGGCATTGTATTCCGCCGGAGCGTTCAGAATCGCCAGGGAGATCGGATCCACCACAGCGATAAAGAGAGTCTTGGCAGAGCTGTGAATAATGCTGTCCAGCTCAAAGACTTCTTCCAGATTGCCGTAGAAATTGGGGGTCTGCACCACAACGGAGCCAATAGACTCGTCCATCATAGCTTTGAGTGCGTCCAGATCGAGCACGCCATCTTTGGCAGGAGCGATCAGCAGCTCGATTCCTGTGCCTTCGGTGTAGGTCTTGATCACTTTGATGTACTCAGGATGAATAGTGGCGGGGAGAATGGCCTTTTTCAGACGATTCTTTCTCACACCCATCAGGATGGCTTCGGCAATGGCGCTGGCACCATCGTACATACTGGCATTGGCTATCTCCATGCCGGTAAGCTCACAAATCATGGTTTGAAATTCATATATATACTGCAGAGTTCCCTGGCTCACTTCCGCCTGATAGGGCGTGTAGGCAGTGAAGAACTCCGGACGCGACACGATGCTATCCACCGCGGCGGGGATGAAGTGATCATAAACCCCGGCACCCAGGAAGGAATTGGCAGTTTGAAGGCAAAGATTGCGGCAGGTCTTTTCTTTAATTCTGCCGGTGATTTCGGGTTCGCTGAGAGCCTCATCCAGGTTCAGATCACCCTTGATACGCAGGTTTTCCGGTACTGCCCGGATCAGATCGTTGAAGTCTTTTACCCCGATCTTCTCCAGCATCTGGCGCCGTTCGGCATCAGTATTGGAAATATAAGGCATGTCTATCTCCTTTATTAGTGAATAAAAAGTTCAGATTTCAGACTACTAAAAAATGAGGCTCAGAATATGTCAACAGGATTTACACGGGAGCGCTCAACTCTCGATTTCCTGCTCCGGATCACCTCATTATCCTGGTCTTAAATCACTCTACGCTGTTTGAAAGAACCAACGGAATGAGCTCCCTCTACTATTTATACGTGGACACTTTCTCCATTCTGTGGACACTTTCATGTAGAATCTTTTCGTCAAGCGCAGAACTTACTATTTATCAGGAGCTTATTGGAACAGATATTCTTTCAGATCAGACGCTCAAGCTGGGATTGACTTAAAAGAATAATGTTAACTGGACCCTAAGCAGAAAGAAGCTGCAACATTGACAGTAAGATCATGTATAACAGACAGTTCGTTTACATATATTTCTCCTGAAATAGAATCTATTACTAGTTCTCTGGTAGAGCCTCCGACCCAGCATAAGCGATACTCTGGACTCTTTTCGAACTG